>CAKZKB010000681.1 GCA_937121005.1 uncultured cyanobacterium
GTAGCTGTGTCATCCGTTTCATGGATGGCTACCTGAGAGAAGCCATGAAAGGCGTACTGCCCGAAGAAACCCGCACCCGCATCAAAAAAACGGGTTGGAATGCTCCGGCTCACATCTGGTTTTCGGGAACGGGGCGCGAACGGTTGCTCGATTGGGTGCGATCGCGCTCGTTTCGCGATCGCGGTATTTATCGAGTTGAGGAAGTCTGTCGGCTGATTGACGAACACGATCGCGCTGTCACCTCTGGGCAACTCGCCAACAATCATATGATGTTTCTGTGGCAGTTGGTTAATTTAGAAGTGTGGTTATCGGGACTAAAGAGCGCAAATATTTGAGATTTCTGACATGGCACACAGAAGCTCTTCTGCCAGGTAATACTGTGTATCTGAAATCATGGAAAACGAGAATCGATTTCCATGAACGTAGCATAGCAGCAAAGGACAATAGCTTTCTAATTGGCCATAATTTGGTCTAATGCGTTGCGTGCGAGTTCGATGCTTGGATCGATATATGTCATTGAAAAGTCTGGCTTTGCATATTGATGCGTACTGCGCTCTATCGCAGCAATTAAGTCCTCGTAGCCAGTAATATGGTCGAAATAGCCCCTCTCAATTTCCTGTGCGTAGTAAATATATCCATGTCTTTGACGCGGATCGACAATCCCTGTTTTAACATCAAATGCTGCTGCTTCGTGACATACTGTTGAAGCCTGAGTCACATGATAGTGGCAATGTTTGAGAAGGACGTAAAGCCCTATGGAAGTCGATAAATGAAGCTCAAAGTTCCGGCTACTCACTGTTTTTAAAGCATGACAAACCAAATTCATTTCTCGTTCTCCTTTATGGAGAGGATGAAATCGAAGCAACCAGAACCACCGATCTCCAACCTGTTGCATAGCAGGAATCAGTAGCTCGAGTATTTCTGGAAAATCAGCAAAGTGCTGTAGAGAGACTAGAATAACTTTTGGGTACTTCTTTAGTCCTTCAAGAAACTTCTGCTCTTCTTTACTGATATCTAAATTAGCCTCCAGCCACTTCCCTAGCCAGGGACTACCACCCACGATAGGAAGATGATGAATATAATTTCCTTCAAACTTAGGCCGTGTCTCGATGACATCTCGCTTACATCGGTCGCTCCAAACCCAAAATAAATCCGGCAAAAGTTCGTAACCGGATTGCGGAATTCTCGTCCAACTTGCATATTGTTTGTGATATCTTCCTTGTATCCCATGCTGAACTTCAACAGTTTGAATACCTAGCTCGTGACAAACGCGAATCAATGCCATTGCTGCTATATAGTAATAACATACTAGAAAAACAACTCTTGGACGAATGGCAGAGAGTAAGTCTTTAAAAAAAGTAGAATAAGAATCAAGCAAATTTAGTTGCTCGATTAGATGTTTTTCATGAAGAAAACAGCCAGTATAATTTTTAACTACTATTTGTAGTTCTGAGAAGTTGGAAATTTTGTGAATGGTATTGCTGAATGGAGGTTCCAAGCATTTTTTCAGAAGATTTTCTTTTGCCAAGCAGGGATAAGGATCAACAAAAATACTGGGATCCAAACGGGGTTGCTTTTGTCTGCTTGCCAAACAATCTAACTCTAACTTGAGGGTATTAAATTTAGATTGACAAAGCTCTTGAATTGGATCGAGGTGGCGATCGACAAATTTTTTCTCAATTGTCGCAGTATAGTTCTCAAATCTGGAAAAAAACAAAACATCAGTTCGGCGAATGAGAGAAAAAGGTGTAAGTATCTCTCTCCAAGCCTGCGATTGCTTAACATATTCTTGTTTGATTTGGGAAAATGTCAGACGGAACGGCTCTGATTTAACCGTTGATTGGGTTTGGATAGGAATTTCATTAATATTGTTTGCTAATTGATAGAAAAAATAGTTAATGTTAAGTCGCACCAGAGGCCAGATCTTTAGGCCTCGATAAGTTACCGAGTTAACATCAAATACTTGCTCTACAGCAACAATTTTTTCCAACTCTCGATCGACAGACATAAATTCACTCTTGCTTACAAAAAGTTTTCCAAGCCGTTGTATTAAAGAAAGACTTACTCTCTTCCATCCTCGATATCTCCTGGAGTATCCATGAAATATTGCATAAGAATGGAGCGGGATCCCAACTTTTGTGGGAGTCCTCGGTGCGCACCACCAACATCGGCAAGGATCAGAGAGCCTGCTTCAGCTTCAATGGGTATTATAGCATCCGCGAAAGGTTCGACTTCTTCCGAAGTATAACCGCTATTTTGAGCGGGTGGGTTTGTCGAATAGAATTTGTTCCGAATTAAATCAGTATTCTGATGGCTTCCTTTAATATAACAAAAGGGACCATTTTCTAAGCTCGTATCTTGTAAATATAAAATCGACTTAATTTGAGAACGTAGCGCAAACATATCTACGTGAAAATATCGAGTCTCTTTCGAGACTTGATTGTACTGATACCATAAATTTTTGCTGTACATAGGGCGACCCGAATAGGAACTTACTAATCGAGTCACCATCGGATCGAACTTGTGAGCTTCGAGATCGGGAAGCAACCGCTCCAGATGGTAGATCCGAGACACCCCAGCGTCAGCACCAACTCCCCGCAGGCTTTGATGGCGGAGATAAGCGCCTTTAGGAAAATCAACATTGGTAGGAGTCGTGGTGACAATTTTCTCTAACGTTTGTCGCAGATATTGACAGGATTCGCGGCTGTAGTAGTTAGGGATCAGCACAAAACCATCGCGATGGAAACTTTGTAAATATCTGGCATATTCTGTTTCCGTTAGTTGATACGTTCGACTAAAATCCTTTGAATAGATCGATTGAGATTTTAATTGCTCTAACCGAGAGCGAGCTTCGATAGAATCAGGAGCCATATCGAGAGCAAGTTTGCCAATTTTTAGAGCGCAATCGAAACGACCTTGACGTGCTAGAGAATCGCACAAGGTTATATAAGTATCGAGTTGATGCGCTGCTAAAATCGGTTGCCTGGATTGCTCGATGGATTGGGCGATCGCTTCTAAAGCCACAGTTTCATCTGATTCTCCTAAAGCCTGCAAAACTTCTCCCAGTCGGCGATAAGTCTGAGAGTCGCTAGGCGAACAAGCTAAGGCATGGCGATATAACTCTGATGACTCTATTAAAGCTCCAGCTTCGGACATTAAGCCCGCACACTCTAAGGAAGCCTCTTTGCAATTCTCGCTATATTCCACTCCTTTAATAAAGGATTGGAAGGCTTGTCGTGTTTTATTGTGCTTCAAAAGAAGCTGCCCGAGTTGAAAATATAGATCGGGGGAGCATGGAGATTCTTTAATGTTAACCGCCATCGAAGTGAAGTCAAAGTTCTTGTCAATTGAGTTCATAGGATTTGATGGAAATTCTAGAGATCTACCGACCATAAAGAACAGGTTGAGTTAATGAAGACTGGCAAATCTGCCTTGAGGGGGAACTTGGGAAGACCTAACGATCTCAGCGATAACCGATTGTAAGATTTGGGTATGTTCCGCACAGCGTTCGATATGACTGTTTAAGATTTCGATCGCGTAGTCGGGATAACCGTACAAATCAGCTATAGCGGCTGACTTCACACATTTTACCAGTCCATCTCGATCTGAGGGAAAAACAGCAGGTTCCTTAAAGAAAAGTAGGTCGAGCCCGTGAACTTGCTGCTTGCCATACAAGCCAACGCGACCCGTAATTCTTCGCCGGCCTCCGGCGGCAATACCAACCTCAAATAGGTTAAAGTTAAGGTCGATCAACAAGGACATGACATCGTGAGCGAGATGCTGACCTTTGTGATATTCTAGAGTCCAGGTTTCTACTAATACGCCAAATATCTTAGTTTTGAGAGAGGCGACTGCCCCTTGCAATGCCTCGTATTCGGCTGAATGAACGTCCAATTTCACAAAGTCACAATCTGACTCAGCAGACTGTAATACGGAGTCAATTGTGGTTGACTCTACACTCACATATCGCGAAGGACACCGAGGTTCCCATACCGCCTTATCAAACTTGCCCAATAATTCCTGATTAGCAGGATAGACGCTTGAGGAACCAGGGCTATGGGCAATATGAATGCCAATCTTCCCATTCGCATCCCAAAGCGCTTTCGGATAGTAAACCCTCGATTTAACTCCCAAGGAGTTTAGACGATCGCACTCTTCCACATCAGGTTCAAACCCAATTGTCTTTAAATATCCCTTCGACTCTATCAGCGCCCATTCCGGAGGAAGATCGTCCCTCGCACCACCATCCAAAAGTACAATTGGGTTCGCACCGATAATATTTTGGAATGAGGGAGTAAAAACAAAGCGATTTGGATCGATTGGGTTCATAATTCCGTTGTAAGATCGCGGTTTCGATGGTGAGGCAAACAAGTCACTGTTGTTTACTTAATTAATGATGAATTTTGAATTACACAAATTTCAGTATATCATAAAAACTATTTAATGTCAAGAACTTATTTCACTTGAGGTAAAATATGGAAATATCTGCTACTAATGTAATTAGAGCTTTTGGGAGTTTCTAGAGCAATGACATCTTCAGACGCTGGTGTGTGTATTACCTTTGACGATAACTACGTCTATCAGTGGCACGGAGCGAAAGATCTCTTTAAGGAGTATGGGGCGCGAGCGACTTTTTTTGTCGGGGGCTTCCATTCTCTCAGCGAGCACCAGCGATGGACGCTGCGCGATCTGGAACGGTACGGTCACGAAATTGGCTACCATACGCTCAGCCATCCCAAAGCCAGCGACTTCCTGAAGCAGTTTTCCGTGCAAGACTATATCGATCGGGAAATTGTTCCGGGTTTGGCTCTGATGAAAAATTATGGCTTGGAACCAACGGCTTTTTGCTATCCGTTTTCAGACCGTAACGAGTCTCTCGATCGCGCCCTTCTCCATCACTTTCAGATTTTACGATGGGGATCTGCCGATGCCAAGCTCTGGTTTTGCCCTCCCTTTGGCAACCCGGTTGTCTGTGCGGGAAATATAGATCTGGCCGTTAACCCAGAGCGATCGATAGAACAGATCCGATCCGAGCTTCACCGGGCAAAAGACGAGAACTCCGTTGTCGTTTACTACGCTCATCGAATTGGAGAGCGGGGAATTCCATATTTTGTCCTAGACAAGATTTGTCAGATGGTCAAAGATATCGGGCTACAGTTTCATACCATCTCAGAACTGGCAGCATCCCCGACGAACGAGTCTTTGGTGGCGGCTGCCACTGCTGCTCCTTCCAACTCGGTTATTTTCTAGCACTTGTTTGTGGCAACCTACTCTCGATCTCGCAACAAACTTAGCTGAAATCCCTGAGCCGAAAAGTTCTGATAACCCGGATGTAAAACAGTTAACTTCTCCTGAATTTCAGCAGGTACTGGAGAAGCGAACACCGGGAGGAAGGAGCCTTTGGAAAAAGGGCTGAGCCGGACGAACTCGCGATAGTCTTCTAAAAAAAACCGATTGGCTCGTTGGGAATTATAAACTTCATAGGTTATCTTCGCGGCGGTCTCGCGATCGGTTTTACGGCATAAAAAATCGTACATCTGCGGCGGATTCATCAACAAGTGCCCCCAAGGTGGGATGGGAGAGTTGCCAAAGTGATACTCTTCTCCAGAGGCAGACTCGATCGAGGTTAGTACGTGGCCGTTATAGCAAGACCAGATAGGGGATGCCGAGGCACAATAGCAGCCACCCACCTTAAGGGCTTGGAAAATTTTTTCAGTGGCCATGGGAATGGCGTGCAGAAAAGGTAAAGCAGCGATAGAAAAGACCAGATCGAATTGGGAAAAAAGCGGAAATGGCAGGTGTTCGATCTTGCCATTAATGACTTGATACGG
>CAKZKB010000682.1 GCA_937121005.1 uncultured cyanobacterium
GTGGATCTACCCGCCGATGTCGTCGATGCAGCTAGTTTAATCGGTCAAGATCCCTGTTCGCAAGGATCGCGCAGTGAATTTGTCATCACCGGACGCGGCGGTTTGCCCCCCAGTCCCTTCGATCCGTTGGGAGGAAGTGCGCCGATCGCCATTGAATGGGTGGAGTTCAACGATCCGCCATCGGTCAGCAGCAATTCGTATATCGCCCCAGAGGAGACAGACGATCGTCCTTTCCGGGAAGCAGGCGGCTGGACGATCGCCCCAGACGGAACAATTTCTTTATACGCAAACAGATCGCCCAGTTTAAGAATAACAGACGATCGCTGCGAAGTCAACCGCTCCAATTAAAAATTTCAACCAGCCTCGTGTAAAATGGAGGCGAAGCCTAATTGTAGGGGCTAAGCATTCACACCAGTTAATAAACGATTTTACCGATCGCTTAGTTGGTGAATGCTTCGCCCTATCCAGGGTGTATCAGATTCTACCAGCGATCGACCGGATTTGATATTGCCCATAAGTTTTTAGAGACGCGCATTCACGCCAATTAAGGAACGATTTTACTAGATAACTCAGTTGGTGAATGCTTCGCCCTATCCAGGGTGTATCAGATCCTACCAGCGATCGACCAGATTTGATATTACCCATAAATTTCAATTTTCTTTATTGAGTTTCGCCTCTACCATCAAGCGAACGACATCCGGCATTTTCGATCGCGCTTCCCAAGCCAATTTTTGATTCGCCTTGCTAGGGTTTCCCCGACTGATCGCAATATCAGTAGGACGAAACAATGTTTCATTTGTCACCACCCAATCTTGCCAATTCAAATCGACGCAAGCAAACGCCGCTTCTACAAACTCTTGCAAACTGTAAGTTTCCCCAGTAGCGATCGCGTAGTCATCCGCTTGCGGTTGCTGCAACATTAAATACATGGCTTCCACGTACTCTTTCGCATATCCCCAGTCGCGACAAACTGACGTATTTCCTAGCTGTAACTTTTCTTGACTTCCTTTAGCAATGCGACAAGCCGCCGAGACAATTTTTTGAGTAACAAATCGTTCCGGCCGCAAAGGCGATTCGTGATTGTATAATATCCCCGAACAGGCAAACAAACCGTAGGCTTCGCGATAGTTGGACACTTCCCAAAATGCCGCAGACTTGGCAACAGCGTAGGGACTGCGAGGACGAAATGGCGTATTCTCATCGGCTGGCGATCCCCCCGTATCGCCAAAACATTCGCTCGATCCGGCATTATAAAACTTAGTGGTTGCCCCGGTAAAGCGAATGGCCTCGAGTAAGTTTAGGGTTCCAGTGGCGATGCTAGCTAGGGTTTCTACAGGCTGCTCGAAGGATAAACCTACCGAACTTTGTCCCGCCAAATTATACACCTCATCGGGCTGGCATTTATCTAAAACTTGTAAGACGCTGCGAAAATCCGTCAGCGACATGGACTCGACTTTAACGCGATCGCGAATTTCAAGGCGCGACAAATTCCGAAACGATGACATTTGCGCGTCGCGCGACGTGCCCCAAACCTCGTAACCGCGATCGAGGAGGAGTTGCGCCAAGTACGAACCGTCTTGACCGGAAATTCCGCAAATGAGTGCTGTTTTCATCTATAGGATCCCGCGTCTTAAATTGTTTATTATTTTAACATAAAAAATCTCGTTCGGATCGATTTTAGTTCATTTTTAGCCAAGAAAATATTCGTTCGACCCTTAGTTCCAGTTCGATCCCTTCGAGAACCGGAACGCGATCGCCAGTCGCTTCGCTCCAATTCAAAATTAAAAATTAAAAATTCAAAAAGCGGTGCGATCGGTGTGGTATTGAGGTCTTCTCAGATATTTAAATTAGCCAAATTTGATATTAGTTCATTTTTAGCCAAGAAAATATTCGTTCGACCGCTAGTTCCAGTTCGATCCCTTCGAGAACCGGAACGCGATCGCCCTCCTTAAACAATTGAATGCGACGATCGCCAGATACCACCAAAATATTCTCCTCGTCTGGATCGATAAGCCAACCGAGTTCAGTTTCGTATGCGATGCAGTGGAGAAGATTATCTAATACTTTGGTCGTGCTTTGTTCGGGCGAAAGGATTTCAATGCTCCAATCGGGGGCAAGCAGAAATCGATTGATAATGCGTCCAGAATCCGTTTTAGGAATGCGATCCCAACGGAAGACAGCCACATCGGGAACAATCGAGCGATCGCCAAACGTACAGCGCAGTTCGGGAAATGCAGCCGCAATTTTTTTCGCTTCGCAAACTTTCTCAATCTCGACGCAAAACTTGTGTTGTAACCGACTGTGTTCTCCTTGGGGCATGGGTTTCTGGATAATTTCACCATTGACGAACTCAGAAGCAGGTTTGGTTTCTGGCAATTGCAGAAACGCTTCTAAACTCAGTGGTTGGGTGACAGTTTTTATCATGGTAAAATCAATCAAAGAAAAGTAGCTGAAGGGTTTCTTCAGTAAACGGATTTTCGCCGCGCCGCAACATTTCTACCCACTCGCGACGCTGTACCCGACGGCGTTCGTCTTCAGTCGATTCTGCAAAGACTTCAAAATCCTCGATCGCCCCTTCAAAATCTCCCGTTAGCGCCCGCGCCAAACCCCGACTGTCGAGAATTTCGTAATTATCCGGTGCGAGATTCACCGCTTTTTCGCACGCATCGAGTACGTCTTCAGCATAGCCCCACAGCGCCCCATACCAACACAAACGATTCCACGATCCCGCCCCAATTTTAAAGAACGCATTGAGGGTTTCCACTTCTGAATAGGCCGAAATGGCCCGCATCACTTCCCCTCGCAACACCCAGCGTTCGGCTTCGGATAACAATTCGGCCGGATCGGCACGACGGGCGTTAAGGGGAGAGGCGCAAGCGAGGACGATCGCGATCGCCCCGCAAGTGGTGAGTCCGAAGCGGCGAGAACGAGGAGAAAGGCGGGTTTGCATAGATGTCGGCGAGATTCGAGTCCTTCTTCTACTCTAGTCGTTTTGCCCGATATCGGCTAAGCCAACCCGGTACTGCCCAGATCTGGGGGCACGTCCTGCCAGCGACCCGGCCCCACCGCCCGCAATGCGTCTTTGAGTACCACGTCTCCAGTGTAGAGGGCGCGACCGACGATCGCACTTTTGACACCCAGGGGTTCCAAAGCTGATAAACTCAGCAAGTCCGTAATCGAACTGACCCCCCCTGAAGCGATAACAGGAACCGCGATCGACTCGGCCAACTGTCGCAATGCCTCTTTGTTGGGGCCTTGCAGGGTTCCGTCGCGGTGAATGTCGGTATAGATAATCGCCGCTACCCCCAATTGTGCCATCTGTTGCGCTAAATCCGTGGCCGCCACCTCGGAAGTTTCGCGCCAGCCCCGCGTGGCCACTTTGCCGTTGCGGGCATCGATGCCGACAGCGATTTTACCGGGAAACTCGGCGCACAACTGGGCCACCAAATCGGGATTTTCCACCGCGACGGTGCCCAAAATGGCGCGATCGACTCCTAATGCTAGTAATTTGGCCACGCTATCGCGATCGCGCAAGCCGCCACCCACTTGTACCGGAATCGAGACCGATCGCGCAATGGCTTCAATGCGATCGAGGTTGACCGGGCGGCCGGCTTTGGCTCCATCCAAGTCTACCAGATGCAGCCGCGTCGCCCCCTGTTCGGCCCAGGTACGAGCGACGGCGACGGGGTTTTCGTCGAAAATTTGGGAGCGATCGTAGTCGCCTTGATACAAGCGCACGCAGCGTCCTTCTAGAATGTCGATGGCGGGGATAACTTCCATTGCGATCGGGTATGGATCTGTATGTCGTATTGTACCCCATCTCGGATTTCCCCTCGTTCCTCTGGGATGCAACAATGTAGGGGCGAACGGCGTTCGCCCGAACCGTTCATGTCAATTCGCCGTTCGTTTGTTGGTGTTCCGTAGGGAGTTCGTTAGCAATTCCGGCGGCGGTGGCACTGTCGGAAACGGTTCCCGAATTGTGACCGACACCCAAGTTTCCAGTTTGATTGTAGGTGTCTTGACCGCTCGCGCTTGCCTTTATGTTGTTATTGATAACTGGCTTCATTCCTTCCGCCATAACTCTTGCCATTTCTATTAAATCCGTTCCTTTTTGGCGATAAGAATCTTTGAGCTCGCGATAAACTTCGAGCAGTTCTCGCTCTGTCCTTCTCAATTCAACAGTCTGCTCCTGTAGCTGCTTTTGGTATTTAGCATCAATTTCTTTTAATTTGCGATCGTATTTTTCCTTAAACGCTTTCTCGATTTCAGCTTTATCCGCAGTAGCAGGAACATCAATGCGGACGACAAACGCACCGTCGGATTTCTTTTCAATGGCTTGGATGGAAATTTCTCCCGCCTCGCTTTCCACTTGCAGGTTTTGGAAAGAATGAAAAAATGCTTCCCAGTCAATGCCGTCGCGGAAAATAAGATCGACAGTTTCCAGACTCTTTTGCACCAGAACGGCAAATTCTCCCGACTGAAAGTCACCGCCACTCGGTCGCCGTTCTCCTTTGTTTTGCTTTAAGAAAACGTAGTCGCAAACCGCATTATCAAATTTTGTTGCACTGTTGACGTTCCAATTTTCAATACACGCACCCGTAAAGTTTGCTTCTGTAAAATCTGTATTTAGTGCTTGCACAGCAGTCAAATCAGCATTTCGGAGATCGGCACGAATAAGTTTTGCTCCATCGAGTTCGGCTCTGGTTAAATCCGCACCCGATAGCACCGTCCCTACCAAAACTGCGCCTTGCAAGTTTGCTCTTATGAGATCGGCATCTTTCAAAACTGACTCACTCAAAATTGCCTTGCTAAGGTTTGTCTTACTCAAGTTTGTTCCTTGAAGTTCAGTATTACATAAAACAACTTCACTGAGATCGAAGCCGCTAAAATCGACTTCACTAAACCTTACAGAACTGAAATTCGCTCCTCTCAAAACTGCACTTTTCAAATCCGTACCTACGAGAGTAGCTTCTCTCAAGTTCGCTCCTGTTAAATTAGCTCCATCAAGGTTTGTTCTGGTGAGATCGGCTCTACTGAAATCAGTACCCCTGAGATTAGCTGAACTGAGATTGGCTCCACTGAGGTTGGCTCCACTGAGGTTGGCTCCACTGAGGTTGGCTTTTCTAAGATTGGCTGAACTGAGGTTAGCTCCACTGAGGTTAGCTTCATCAAGTTTGGCTCCTCCAAGGTCGGCCCCACTGAAGTTGGCTCTGCTGAGGTTGGCTCCGCTGAGGTTGGCTAAAATACCAAATTTAGCTTCAATAAAGTCGGCTCCACTGAGGTTGGTTCCCCTGATGTCGGCTGTATTAAGGTTGGCTGAACTGAGGTTAGCTCCACTAAGGTTAGCTTCGTCAAGTTTGGCTGTACTGAGGTTGGCTCCACTGAGGTCGGCTTTTCTAAGGTTGGCTCCCCTGAGATTGGCTCCCCTGAGATCGGCTCCCCTAAGGTTAGCTACACCGAGATCGGATTCACTGAGGTCGGCTTTTCTAAGGTTGGCTTTTCTAAAGTTGGCTACCCTAAGGTCGGCTCTCCTGAGGTCAGCATTCTCAAGATCGACTTCAAAAAGATTGATTCCACGAAAGAAAATGTGAAAACGACTCAATATGCCGAAATCATTCCTTCGCCTATTCCACGCCTCAACCCCTTGGCGCAAAATTGCGAGATGTTCTTCATTCGCCATAACCTGCCAACCTCCGTATCCCTACAGCCACTATAGCCTAAACCCGGCGAGCCGCCGCTCTGCGCCTTGATTTGGGTAGTGAGAGCATCTTGCTCCCTCCTTCATTTGCTTCTCTATTATCGGGGCGATCGCGACCCGCCTCCACCCAAATTCCTCGCTCTGACATGGCTCTACCTCCAACGCTCGTACCATATTACCACACAGATTCAAACCTTATTCCCCTCGCAATCGTTCCTTGACACTTTCGTGGTTCAATTATACTCCAGGAAAGGGCGATCGTCCCTTAGCGATCGCGTCTCAGGCGTAGAAACTCCAATTTTATCTGAAAATCTGCCAGAAACCGGGTTTCTGAGTACCACCTGAATGCTTGCGTTCGTGTCACCCTCGAGGCGATCGCTGGTTCGATTATACCCCAGGAAAGGGCGATCGCCACTCATCTATTCCGTGTTAAACTACCAGAAACAAAGGAGTGCCATTGAGATGCAAACTTCAACCGATCGCGCCACACTCTACGATCGCGACTATTCCCTGTGGCTGGAAACCACAGCCCAGCAGCTACGAAACCGACAACTTGACGATCTCGATATCGACAATTTAGCTGAAGAGATAGAAGCGATGGTTAAAAGCGAAAAACGGGCGCTAAAAAGTAATCTAGAGGTGGTGCTGATGCACTTACTTAAATACAAATATCAACCGCAAAAAAGGACGAATAGCTGGCGCTACACCATTTTCGAGCATCGCGATCGCATCCAAAAAGCATTTCAAGATAGCCCGAGTCTGCGACCTTATTTCGATACTTTTTTTGACGAGTGCTATCAAGTCGCACGAAAAAAAGCAGCCATTGAAACGGGGATGAAGATCGATCGCTTTCCTGAATTGTCGCCATTTTCTACTGTCGAAACTCTAGACGAGGAATACTTGCCCGAATAGAATAAAATCCGGTCGATCGATGGTATAATTTGATGCACGTTGGATAGGGCGAAGCATTCACCAACACCAGTTACCCGTAAAATCGTTCGTTGACTCGAAGGTTTGCCAAATTCGATCGATCCCAGTCGATTTACTGGCACGGGGAAAGATGTGCCAAATAATTGAGAATATCTTGTGATAACGTGCTACGATCGTTGCGAAACATTCATAATCTCGATTCCGATGAAACGCCTGCGCTACATTCTCTTAGCGGCTGCAACCGCCCTACTGGCCTTGGTTTGGGGCTGCGCCCAACCCCAAGCAGACACGACGACAACTGCGACCCCCCCAGAAACCGCCGCCGAGGTCAATCTCTACTCCTCGCGCCACTACGACACCGACGAAGCCCTCTACGAAGGCTTTAGCGAACAAACAGGAATAGCTGTCAACCTCGTTGAAGCCAGCGCCGACGAACTGATCGAACGCATCAAAAGCGAAGGCGAAAACAGTCCCGCCGATGTTTTGATTACTGTTGATGCGGGGCGCTTGTGGCGGGCGACTGAAGAAGGCATTTTGCAACCCATTAAGTCCGAGACTCTCGAAAGTGCCATCCCCGAAAACTTGCGCGATCCAGAAGGACGTTGGTTCGGCTTGTCCAAGCGGGCGCGAGTCATTATTTATAACAAAGAAAACGTCGATCCGTCCGAACTTTCAAGCTACGAAGATTTAGCCGATCCCAAGTGGCAAGGACGAGTCTTGGTGCGATCGTCTAACAACATTTACAACCAATCTCTCGTCGGATCTCTAATTGCCAATCTGGGCGAAGAAGAAACGGAAACATGGGCCAAAGGTTTAGTCGAAAACTTCGCCCGTCCCCCAGAAGGCAACGATACCGACCAAATTGAAGCCGTTGCCCAAGGCATTGGCGATGTAGCGATCGTCAATAGTTACTACGTGACCCGCCTGGCCGAATCGGACGATCCTGACGCGCGTGCCACTGCTGAAAAAATCGGTGTGTTCTTCCCCAACCAAGGCGAAGACGGACGCGGAACCCACGTGAATATTAGCGGGGCAGGCGTTGTCAAAACTGCGCCCCATCCTGAAGCCGCCGTCGAGTTCATCGAGTACCTTGCTAGTCCCGAAGCGCAAACCATTTTTGCCGCAGGCAACTACGAATACCCGGCGGTCGAAGGTGTTGAAGTTAACGAAACTCTGGCCCAATACGGTGAATTTAAAAACGATTCGCTTTCTGCGGCCGAGTTTGGCAGTAAAAATGCCGATGCGTTGCGCCTGATGGATCGCGCCGGCTGGAAATAGCCACACCATTTGTGGGAATTTAGGGTAAAATCGGGTAAGGAGTAGGGAAACATCTAAACCTCATACCTCACTAGAAGCCATCAATGTGCGGTTGTTGGGTTTTCATGCTTCAACCCAACCTACAGCGTACCCTTGTTCGTTGATGCGTTGTAAACGGGTTTTCATGCTTCAACCCAACCTACATACTACTGGTCACGGGTCACGGTTCACTGATTATCCCCCCATCCCCCTAATCCCCCAATTCCCCAAATACAACTGGTCACTGATAACTGAAACTTATGCCTGTTTCGATCTCCGACATCAAAAACCAACTCTGGGAACTGGTCGATCGCCACAAGTCCCGTGTCGATTATTTGGCCGTGCGTTTGGAACGGGCAGAAGGAACCGATATCTTGTTGCGATCGGGGAAAATAGAAACCCTATGCGAAGATGTTTCCCTCGGCGGGCAAGTACGGGCCTGCTATAAAGGCGGTTGGGGATTTGCCAGTTTCAACCAACTGTCTAATTTAGAAGAAAAAATTGCCAACGCGATCGCCGCCGCGCGATTGGTGGGGGGTGAAGAAACCCTCCTCGCCCCCGTCGATCCGGTGCAAACCACGTGCGAATTGCCTTTGTCGGGAACCCATCCGCGATCGATCCGGTTGGCAGATAAAAAGCAATTGTGCGATCGCTATACGGATATTCTCCGCAGCGTAGACGGACGCATTGCCAGTACCTCCGTGCGCTACAGCGATGCCGCCCAACAAGTGATTCTCGCCACTTCTGAAGGAACCCTCCTCGAGCAATCTTGGGCCGACATGGAAATGCGGTTTGCCGCCACTGCCCGCAATGGCGAAACCGTGCAAACTGGACGCGAAACCATCGGATCGCGCAGCGCTTACGAAGATTTAGCCCAACTCGACGATCGCGTTCGCGCCGCCGCAGAACGGGCCGTAGAAGCCCTAAATCTGCCTACAATTAAGGGTAACATCTACACTGCCGTTATCGATCCCATCCTCACGGGGCTATTCGTTCACGAAGCCTTCGGTCATCTTTCTGAAGCGGATATGGCTTACGAAAATCCCGATTTACTAGAAGTCATGTCGATCGGTCGGCATTTTGGAACCAAAGACTTGCAAATCTTCGACGGGGCAGCCCCCACCGGCCATCGCGGCAGCTATTTCTACGATGACGAAGGTACGCCAGCCACTACCACGCAATTGATTAAAGATGGCGTTCTCGTCGGGCGGTTGCACTCACGAGAAACGGCCGGCAAACTCGACGAACGCCCTACTGGAAATGCCCGGTGTTTGAACTATCAATATGCCCCTATCGTTCGCATGACCAATACTTGGATCGAACGGGGCAAAACGCCCGTCAGCGATCTGTTTTCGGATATTAAAGAAGGGGTTTACGCCCGCAATTGGCATGGGGGAATGACTAACGGCGAGATGTTTACGTTTCGGGCGGGAGAGGCATGGGCGATCCGCAATGGGAAGCTGGCCGAAAAAGTGCGCGACGTGACGCTATCGGGTAACGTTTTTACGACTTTGGCCGATATTGAAGCGATCGGCGATGACTTTTATTGGGACGAGTCTGGCGGTTGCGGAAAAGGCGGCCAAAATGGCTTGCCCGTCGGTTGCGGCGGCCCGAGTTTGCGGATTAAAAATGTGGTAGTCGGCGGCGAAGCGTAGTAAAATGCTACTCGATCGTCACGTTTGCGAGGCCGCTTGGATAGTTCCGTACTGGTTGTTGATAGCCATTTAGAGTTAATTGGCCGGCTAGCATTAGCCCTGTTTTTCGGCGCTTTAG
>CAKZKB010000683.1 GCA_937121005.1 uncultured cyanobacterium
TCATTGCTCATTGTTCATTGCTCATTGTTCATTGCTCATTGTTCATTGCTCATTGTTCATTGCTCATTGCTCATTGACTAAACGCTGGCGAAAATCCTCGATCGTCCGCTTCAATCCATCATCTAACGCGATCGTCGGTTCCCAGTTTAAATGTTTTTTGGCCAGGGTAATATCCGGTTTGCGCCGTTGCGGATCGTCTTGCGGTAGGGGTTCGTACTTCAATTCGGCTTCTGGGTTGACCATTTGTTGGATTTTTTGCGCCAATTCTAGGATCGTGTATTCGCCAGGGTTGCCGAGGTTCACCGGGCCGATATACTCGCCTTCCATCAAGCGCATGATGCCTTCAACCAGGTCGGAAACGTAGCAAAAGCTGCGGGTTTGGGAACCATCGCCGTAAACGGTGAGGGGGATTTTCTTCAAGGCTTGGACGACGAAATTGCTGACCACGCGACCGTCATTTTCTAGCATTCGCGGCCCGTAAGTGTTGAAAATCCGCACGACGCGAATATCGACTTTGTTTTGACGGTGATAGTCGAAAGCCAGGGTTTCGGCAACCCGTTTGCCTTCATCGTAGCACGATCGAATGCCGATGGTGTTGACATTTCCCCGATAGGTTTCTGGCTGCGGGTGCACTTCCGGATCGCCGTAGACTTCGGAGGTGGAGGCAAGCAAAATCCGAGCCTTAACTCGCTTAGCCAAACCTAACATATTTAACGTCCCGATGACGTTGGTTTTAATGGTTTTGACTGGGTTGTATTGATAGTGAACCGGAGAGGCGGGACAGGCGAGGTGATAAATGCGATCGACTTCGAGGCGAATGGGTTCGGTCACGTCGTGACGAATCAACTCGAAGTAGGGGTTGTCTAACCATTTGAGGATATTGCGCTTGTCCCCGGTAAAAAAGTTGTCCAAGCACAAGACTTCGTGGCCTTGTTCCATCAAGCGATCGATGAGGTGCGAGCCGATAAATCCCGCACCTCCCGTAACCAAAATTCTCATAGCGCGTGCCTTCTCACAGCGAGCGAGCCGATCCTACGTTAACCCGCGATCGGCCAACTGTCTACTCCCCCGTTCAATTTTGGATTTTAGATTTTAGATTTTGGATTTGGGTCTTGGCCTCTTGGACGATGAGGAAATGTCCGTTCTCAGATCGAGTCCGCACCCCAACAGCAAGTTATCCTGATGGCGCAAACTCACTCGGTGACAGCAATTCGCGGTTTCGGGTTTCCTGTGTGCGATCCCTGGATTCGATCTCGGTCGGTCGATCGCCGCTAGAAGGCCTGGATCCATTCTTTGACCTCGTACTCCGTCCAGATGCCGTTTTTCCAGTAGGGATCGGCTTCGACGAGTTGGCGGACAGTAGCTTCGTCGGCGGCTTCGTAGATGGCGAAAACTTTGCTCGTGTCGGTGGTGGGGCCGATCGTCACCAGTACGCCAGACTCTTTTTGCGATTTTAACCCGTCTAGGTGCGCTTGGCGGTAGGGTTGGCGGACTTCTAGGGCGTTGTCGCAGTAGCTGCCCCACATGATATATTTGGCCATGCTTGGGTAATGGGTAATGGGTCGTTGGGTGGCTTCAGGGAGTTAACTGGCAATTTACCACTGATGACGATCGTATCCGTATCGAGGGGCTTTATCCTGCAATTGAACTTTGACCCCCCAACAGATTCTCAAGCCCGCGACGAGAAGGCGATCGCGCAGGTCAACCCCCTGAGCAAAATTTTAAGTACGCTAGCCTGTCGCCGCTTGCAGCCATAGTGTGCTAGAATTTTGGAGTGTTTTTTCATTAAGGCGCGATCGTCGGGGCTATCCCCGCATTTGGAGATTTCGATATGACTAGCAGTTACGGTGCCGACCAGATCCAAGTTCTCGAAGGACTCGAGGCGGTTCGCAAGCGTCCCGGAATGTACATCGGCTCGACGGGGCCGCGGGGACTCCACCATCTCGTCTACGAAGTGGTGGACAACTCCATCGACGAGGCTTTGGCCGGTTACTGTACCCACATCGAAGTCGATCTCAACGCCGATGGTTCGGTTGCGGTCACAGATGACGGTCGCGGGATCCCCACCGATGTCCATTCTAAAACAGGGAAGTCCGCTTTGGAAACCGTGATGACGGTTCTCCACGCCGGAGGGAAATTCGGCGGTGGCGGTTACAAGGTTTCCGGTGGGTTGCACGGGGTTGGTGTTTCGGTGGTTAACGCCCTTTCTGAATGGGTGAACGTGACAGTTTGGCGAGAAGGAAAGGTTCACCAACAGCGTTACGAACGGGGAATTCCAGCCGGAGATCTGAGCTCGAAATCGATGAAAGAGAAGCGGACTGGAACTTCAGTGCAGTTTCTCCCCGACACGCAGATTTTTACGGTGGGAACCGAGTTCGATTATAACACGATCGCCGGTCGGATTCGCGAACTGGCTTATTTGAATGCCGGGGTCAAAATCACCCTCACCGACAATCGCCTAGAACTGTTAGGACGCGACGAACCCCGCGTCGATTCCTACTGCTACGAAGGGGGGATTCGCGAGTATGTCGCCTACATGAATCGCGACAAAGAAGCCCTGCACGAAGAGATTATTTACATTTCTGGCGAACGCAACAACGTCCAAGTAGAAGCCGCATTGCAATGGTGCGTCGATGCCTACAGCGACAACTTGCTGGGGTTTGCCAACAACATTCGCACCATCGATGGCGGGACGCATTTAGAAGGGTTAAAAACAGTGTTGACCCGGACGATGAACAGCGTGGCTCGCAAGCGCAATAAGATTAAAGAAAACGAGTCTAATCTCGGGGGTGAAAACATCCGCGAGGGGTTGACTGGGGTCATTTCTGTAAAAGTTCCCGATCCAGAGTTTGAAGGGCAAACCAAAACCAAACTCGGCAATACCGAAGTTCGCGGCATTGTGGACTCCTTAGTGGGGGAAGTGCTGACGGAATATCTCGATTTTCATCCTAGCGTTGCCGACTCGATTATCGAGAAAGCCGTGCAAGCCTTTAAAGCAGCCGAAGCCGCACGACAAGCGCGGGAACTGGTGCGCCGCAAATCGGTGTTAGAGTCGTCTACTTTGCCCGGTAAACTGGCTGATTGCAGTACCAAAGATCCGTCGGAGTCGGAGATTTTTATCGTTGAGGGGGATAGTGCGGGCGGTAGTGCCAAACAAGGGCGCGATCGTCGCTTCCAAGCCATTCTACCTTTGCGCGGTAAAATTCTCAACATTGAGAAGACGGACGACACCAAAATCTACAAAAATAACGAAATCCAAGCGCTGATTACGGCCCTGGGTTTGGGGGTCAAAGGAGAAGAATTCGATTCCCAAAATCTGCGCTATCACCGCATCGTGATCATGAGCGTGGCAGGTGACGAACCGACCCTGGTACAAGACGATCGCGGACGCACGGAATTTGTCGAAATCGGTCGCTTTATTGACGATTGCATTGAAGGACGGCGGACGACAGAACGCTATCGGGTGATTTCCTTCGATCCGGTGACGAATGCGACTCGCTTCCGTCCCTTAAAAGCTGTCATTCGCCACCCGCACCAAGAGGCGATGTATCGCATCTCAACGCGCTACAATCGCTCGGTGAAAGTTACGTCTTCGCACAGCGTCTTCGTTTACGAAAATGGCGAGGTGCGCCTCAAGAAAGGCAACGAAATTAAGCCGGGAGATCTGCTGGTTGCCAGTCGCCGCTTGCCGCGTCCGCCTGAGATGACGACGCGCGTCGATCTGCTGAAAACGTTTTACGAAGCGGGTTTGACTCAATCTTTGTATTTACAAGGTGAAGACGTGCGCCAGGTTTGCGCTCAACGAGTGCTGGCAAAAGTCGATCGCCCGTCCGAATGGCGCGATCCGCGCGTTTCCTTAGACGAAAACTCGTGGCAAGCGTTGGTGTTTCAGCGCCAAACTGCCGGAGTTACGCAGAAGCAAATCGCCGCCGCTTGTGGAGTCAAACAACCCATTACCGTCAGCCATTGGGAACGGGGGGTTAACCATCCGACGCTGCCCCATTTTCTCGGTTATTTAGAGGCGATCGGCGGCAACGATCGCGTGGTTTACGAAATGCTGCCCTCGAAGATCGATCGTCTTGTTGCATTAGATGACAGCAGCAAAAATTCGCGTTGGCGTGAAGTTAGCAATTACAAAGCGTTCGACTACTTTACCCCCAGCGAGTTGGCAGAAATGGGCAACGTTCAAATTGTCCCCAAAGCGCATACGAATAAAGCCTGCGATCGCTATCTCCCCGTAACGCAGGAATTGATGTGGTTCTTAGGTTGGTACGTCGCCGAAGGCACTCTCAGCCAACATCAAGTCAGCCTAAATTTGGGCAAGAAAGACGAACGGTTTATCCCGGAATTGATGGCCGCGATCGCGGCAACCTTTGGGGAAACGCCGCGCCGTTACGACGATCCCGACAGCGACGGCATTAAGCTATACTTCCACAGCGTCGCTTGTGCGCGGTTGTTGCAAGCCTGGGGACTGGCAAAACGCGATCGTGAAAAGCTGCTACCCAACCTGGTTTTTAGCGTCACTGAAGACTTGCAACTGGCATTTTTGGAAGGCTATTTCTTAGGCGATGGAACCACCGCCGGCCAAAACATTTCCTTCGTCACCAACTCGGCACAATTAAAAGACGGACTGCTGTATTTGTTGGGACAGTTGGGACTCGTTGCTAGTACCGGACACCACGCACCCGCAACGCCAACGGATGCGGAAATTGTCACTCGCCACGACTATTACAGCGTCGCAATTTGTGGCAAAGAACAACTCGAACAGTGCCGATCGCTTTGGCATCGTCACGCCAACGCCAGCAAAGTTGAATCGCACCTTGCCAACCCCACGCGCAAGGCCCAAAGTTACGTGACCATCAGCGATGACTTAATGGGTCTAGAAGTGCTGTCGAATGAAGAAATCGAACTCGTCGGCGATTACGTTTACGATTTCTCCGTTGAAGGCGATGAAAACTTCGTGTGCGGAACGGGGGGTTTGTGTTGCCATAACACTGACGCTGACGTGGATGGGGCGCACATTCGCACGCTGTTACTCACCTTTTTCTATCGCTACCAACGATCGCTAGTTGACCAGGGATTCATTTATATCGCTTGCCCGCCGTTGTATAAAGTAGAACGGGGTCGCAACCATTACTACTGTTACAGCGATCGCGAACTGACCAATTTAGTCACGAACGAATTCCCTGACAATGCCAACTACAGCATCCAACGGTTTAAGGGGTTGGGTGAAATGATGCCAACGCAATTGTGGGATACGACGATGAACCCAGAAACGCGAATGCTCAAACGAGTGGAAATTGAAGATGCAGCCGAAGCCGATCGCATTTTCACGGTGTTGATGGGCGATCGCGTTGCCCCGCGTCGGGAGTTTATCGAAACCTACGGCCCCCGTTTGAACCTGACGGATCTCGATATTTAGGGGTTATTTGAAGGGGCGATCGTTGTCGTGCAGACGCGATCGCTCTTTGCTGTTGTATGGGGTTAGCCTTTTGGTAAGTATTCAGGTGGCACAGAGAAACCCGGTTTCTGAAGGGAAAAACTCGAATTTTGTCCGGCTATAAGCGAGAAACCGGGTTTCTACACCCGTTTAGCCTAGCATACCTGAGATCCTTCGCGATCGCGTACTATCTAAAAATGCCAGACTTCTCTCCTATTTCAATTTCATCTCGCTATCGTCCCCAAGCCGAAGACACGAGTTTGGAGGCCGATCGACTGGAGTTTTCTCTGTTGCGCGATCGCACTCCCCAGCAACGACACGCGATCGCGGTGCAGTTGATGAAACGGGCTCGCCAACTCTCCCTAAATAGCCTGCAACAACGGTTTTCTCGTTTGACAAAAGTAGAACTTTCTCGCAAAATTGCCGAAGCCTGGTTGCAAGAACATTGTCCGAGGGATTTTGTCGCCGGAAATGACGAAACGATGTGGATTCAAGACCCATTCGAGATTGCCTTCGTGCTGCACGATTTGTTCGAGTCGATGCAAGTTGCTTATTTCATTACGGGGGGATCGGCGGCAATTTTGTATGGCGAACCTCGGACGACTCGCGATCTAGATATGGCGATCGCGCTGCCATTTTCCCGACTCGATGAGGCGATCGCGCTGTTGGAGCGATCGGGGTTTTATGTGGCAGGAGTTGAGGAGGTGAAAGCAAGGCGATCGCAGGCGTTACAAGTCATTCATACCGATACCATTGCTAGAGCGGATTTGATGCTGGCGGGAGAAACAGATTTCGATCGCGTACAATTCAAGCGACGACAAGCAGTTACACTAGAAGCCGGACGGCTTTTATATTATGCTTCGCCTGAAGATGCGATCTTGAGTAAGTTGCAATGGCGACAGCAAAGCCAGTCGGAAAAACAATGGCGCGATATTTTGGGAATTTTCAAGGTGCAGGGGCAATTGTTAGATTTTGGCTATCTGCAAAAATGGGCCAGTCGTCTCGATCTTTTAGAGGCGTTGCAGCAGGCGATCGCGCAGGCAGGGTTAGAATAGAAATGAACCGGGAGCGAGACTCGATCGCGCCTTGTGGTAAAATAATAGAGGACGATCTCGTAACCAACAACATCGATCGCCCACCCGTAGGGGCTACGCATTCGCACCGGAAAACGAACGAACTTGGTATCCACATTGATGGCGAATGCGTCGCCCAATCCGACAATGAACAACATCGATACAAATATTGATGGTGAATGCGTCGCCCAATCCCACAACGAACAACATCAACACAAACATCGATCGCGAATGCGTCACCCAATGCAACAACGAACAACATCGGTACAAACATCGATCGCCCCCACTGTAGGGGCTACGCATTCACACCGAAAAATGAACAAACTTGGTATCAACATTGATGGTGAATGCGTCGCCCAATCCCACAACGAACAACATCAACACAAACATCGATCGCGAATGCGTCACCCAATGCAACAACGAACAACATCGGTACAAACATCGATCGCCCCCCGTAGGGGCTACGCATTCGCACCGGAAAATGAACGAACTTGGTATCGACATTGATGGTGAATGCGTCGCCCAATCCGACAATGGAGACGATCGCCCCATTATTGGAGGGCGAGGCATTGTCCCTGTCAATTATCGTAACAAACAACATCGATCGGTGACAATGCCTAGCCCCTACGCTCCACAATTTTTAATTTTTAATTTTTAATTTTTAATTTCTACTTGCCCCCCTTCCACTCCCTTTCGATGCGTTCCACCTCCTTCGCTGCCCCCAACTGCGAGTACAGATCGTGCGCCTTCTGGTAATATTGTTGGGCCAGTTCCAGGTTGTCGCGATCGCGCCAAAGACGAGCGAGATCGAAATTGGTTTCGGCGATATGCCAAGTCATTCCTAATGCTTCCATTTGCTGCAATGCGTCGGTGAGGAGTTTTTCGGCTTCGTCTAAATTGCCTTTACCGAGTTCGTTTTCTCCCAAACAACCGATCGAGATTGCCATACCGGAGCGATCGCCCAATTCGGCTTCGATTTCCAAACTTTGGCGATACAAGCGTTCGGCTTCGTTCCAATTTCCCCGATTCCGTTCGATATCTCCCAACACGCCATAAGATGATGCCATACCCGAGCGATCGCCCAATTCGGTACGCATTTCCAAACTTTGGCGATACAAGCGTTCGGCTTCGTTCCAATTTCCCCGATTCCGTTCGATATCTCCCAAC
>CAKZKB010000684.1 GCA_937121005.1 uncultured cyanobacterium
ATAATTGCTCATTGAAGAAAGATTGCTCATTGATAATTGATAATTGCTCATTGAAGAAAGATTGCTCATTGCTCATTGATAATTGATAATTGCTCATTGAAGAAAGATTGCTCATTGATAATTGATAATTGCTCATTGAAAAAGCGCTTATCCAAATTCATCCTGTTTGCAGTATTGCTGTCACCGAAGAATCATCTGAGTTTATCCCATTTATATCAAATCCGCACCTCAAAAGCAGGTTATCTGCGCAGCGCAAACGCAGTCGGCGACAGCAGTTCGCGGTTTCGGTTTTCCTGTCTGCGAGCCCAGGATTTGATATTATATGTGGTTGCAAAAATGACAACGAACAACGAAGTCCGGTTACTTGGTGGTAGAATTCTCAATGTCGATCGCGGGTAAAAAGCCACGATCGCCGATCGTTGATCGTCGTTCGTTGAAAAAATGAAAACAGATTCGCTATTTTACAGATTGTTCCAAGAATTGCCGAGCAGCTTCTTTGAACTCATTGGCGATCGCGCTGATGCAGCCAACAGCTATAAATTCGACTCCATCGAACTCAAAGAAACCGCCTTACGAATAGATGGCGTATTCTTACCCGTTCGCCCTGACGATCCCATTTACTTTACAGAAGTTCAGTTTCAAAAAGATATCGAAATCTACGCTCGCTTATTTTCAGAAGTGTTTTTATACTTGAGGAAAAATAGCGCAACCTTACCCTGGCGAGCCGTTGTTATTTTTAAAAGTCGCGCGATCGAGCCTAGTGCGGAAGAACGAGAACCTTATTTATCCTTGTTAAACTCCGATCGCGTCACTCGCATTTATCTCAACGAGATCGAAGTGACAGAAAGCGCACCTTTGAGCGTCCAAGTTATCCAACTGATTGTTTTGGCGAAGAACAAAGTCCGCGATCGCGTTCGCCAGTTAGTGCGACAGACGAAACAAGAAGTCCCCGATGACAAAGCGCGAGCTCGCGTGCTAGACTTAATACAAGTTATCCTCGCTTACAAACTTCCCAATCTGAGCCGCAAGGAGTTAAAAGCCATGTTTGCCGTTGAAGATTTAAAGAAAGCTCGCTTCGTACAAGAATATATTGCAGAAGGCAAAATCGAAGGTGAAATTGAGGGCGAACGCAAAGGCGCGATGAAAACCAAGCTCGAACTAATTCCTCGGTTGCGATCGCGGGGCTTTGCGATCGAAGAAATTGCCGACCTTCTAGAGTTAGAATTGGAAGAAGTGCGTAAAGCGATCGCCGATTCAGAGCGATCGGAAGCATAAACCGCAATCGGCAGCGTTCTAGCCTAGGAAAACTAAACAGGCTTTGTCATGGGGACGACAATCGATTCTTTGCCGTTGTTAGACTTTACAGTAGCATCGTAAAGAGGATCTCCCACCCGAGTAAATCCATACCGTTGAAAGAGGGGAAGATTGCGCGGTAGAATTGCGACAACCAAAAGAGTCGCACCGTGCTGTTTGCCAACCTGACAAGCTGAAGAGATAATATTGCCGAATGGAATTTTACCCCGCTTTTTCTTGGCGATAACTAAACGTGACATTTCGCAAACCCGATCGCGATCGAAGCGATCGATCTCGAAACCCGCTTCCTCGATCGGCAATCCCACAGCAGAGTTAGGAAGAACGATGCGGTAAGTGCCGACAACTGCTTCCGTATCGACAATTTGCATATAAACCGAACAGCAATCGTAGCGATCGGGAATCTGCATTCCAAATAGATTGAGTTCCCGGTGAAAAATAGACGTTTGCAACTGATGGCAGCGTGCTAATTCTGCGGAATTTTCAATTCGATACATGACGAAAATCGTTTGCCTTTAGACCTTAACCAGTGCTAAATTTAGAAAAACTGAGATTCAACCGCCCTTAGCTAGAGAGGAACGCTTCTTGAAAATGGCAAAGCGATCGCCGGGACTTTTGCCTTGCCACTCAAATCCTGCTTCGCTTAACAAAGTTTGGGATATTTCTGGCTTAAAGCAGGTGATTTCGATGCGCTCTCGAGCGACAACTTCCTCGTCTTTTTTGAAGAAATAACGCTTTTCTAGAACGCGATAGTCCTCCGTCTCTTCAATTTCCTGGATGGCTTGAGAATAAACGATGCCATCGGATAAAACTTTATCGAAATCCTGATGCGGCTTTTGCAGGTGTAGCAGCAACAGTCCCCCTTCTCGTAAGTGGCGAGCCAGATTTTGCAATCCTTGTCGATTTGCTTCAACACCAGGAACGTGACCGCCAAACTGCCAGGGATCGCCACTATCTAAGATCCCCCATACGCCACCATTGGACAGAGCCACGTCGAATGTCGCTTGCAAATCCATGGTGACGGCATCTGCTTCAAGGAGTTTAACGCGATCGCCGACTCTATCTTTAGCAATTTCGAGCATAGAAGGCGTAAAATCAATACCCGTAAACTCGCAGGTCGGGTCGATCTGGAGGTATTGCTGAGCCAGCAGTCCCGTTCCTACCCCAAGCTCGAGTATGCAGCAACCGCTACCGACGATCGAGTAGGTTTCTTCAGCCATCCGCTCGTAGTCGTAATAACCTGATGTCACCCATCGATCGTAATACTGAGTAATTGCTGTATATTGATTGAGCATTTTTCTTCTGTGTCTGTAACTGTCGATCGGTAAGTATTCAGGTGGTACAGAGAAACCCGGTTTCTAAAGGAAGAAACTCGGATTTTTTCCGGCTATAAGCGAGAAACCGGGTTTCTACAGCCGTTTAGCCTAGCATACCTGAATCCTTACGTCGATCGCAAACGCTATGGGGGCACGATCTCTCATTGCGATCGATCGTCACCCACGCCTCGCTACAATCGGATCGACACCCTTCCTCGATCGCGATATGGCAGATTTTTATGAAATTCATCCCGATACACCCCAGCCGCGCAGAATAGATCGGATCGTAGAGGTACTGCGCGACGGGGCAGTAATGCTGTATCCCACCGATACAGTGTACGCCATTGGTTGCGACATTCACGTGAAGTCCGCCGTCGATCGCGTCCGGCAGATCAAACGCCTGTCCAACAACAAACCCCTAACCTTCCTGTGTTCCTCCCTGTCCGACATCGCCAAATACGCTTGGGTCTCCGATCCGGCCTATCGGTTGATGAAACACTTGGTTCCGGGGCCGTACACCTTTCTGTTACCGGCCACCAAACTCGTCCCCCGGCTGGTGATGGATCCGAAGCGCAAAACCACAGGGATCCGGGTTCCCGATCGCCCCGCCTGTCTGGCCCTACTGCAAACCCTAGGCACGCCGATCGCGTCCACCTCCGCCTACCTTCCCAACGAAGATGGCAGTACCCCCATCCCCACCTTTGAAGTCGGACGGGCCATCGACAAAGCCGAACTGTTCGATCGCCTGGAAAACCTGGTTGATGTCATCGTCGATGACGGAACCGAAACCGGATACCAAGTCTCCACCGTCTTGGACTTGACCGAATACGACCCGAAGGTCGTGCGGCCGGGGTTGGGATGGGAAGAACTGGGACATTGGATCGACCTTCCCGATATGCCGATTTCCCGTGCGGATGTCGGCGGCTAACCAGTTGCGCGGCTGGCTGTCACACCGGAGACAGTGACACTGGCGCAGATCGCGGCTGAACTGTTGTGGCGGCGCGAGTTAGCGGCGATCGCGCCTCCGGTTGTCGCTTGGAGATCCAGCGTACCATTTGCGTAATTGGTTGTCCCGTCCCTCATAACTTGTCGTTGTGGCAACCCGAACCCCCTATTTCGAGGAGACCCTCCCTAGAGTTGAAGTATAGAAAACAACCACAACCAAGCAACCAATCGAGATTCGATTCGTTGCGGTGCGCTACCCACAGGTGACAAGAATGAATGCCAAACTCGCCACTTTTGTCGATCGCGGTCACAATGGAGTAAAGACTCATCGTTCGATCGTGCATCGCCCAACTTCTACCGACAACCTCCCCTCCACCGAGGGTCTGACAACCGAAACCCTGCATCGCGCTATTGTCGAAGAACTGCAAGCGGGATTGAAGTCCCCCTCGCGCAGTAGCGCCGGGGTTGCCGATCGCATTGCCAAAGAAGTGCAGCGCATTTGTTCTAAAAGCGATCGCATCCAAAACTCCGGGGATATCGCCTCCTGGCAAATGACCCTGGCCCGCCATCGCATCCAAAAATGCCTCGGTTACTATCGCCTCGGTTCCCAACAAGGACGGGTGGAACTGCACGGGAACCTCAGCGCCATGGTCTATCGCCACGTCGCTCACCCCAGCAAGCATTTAGGCTTCCAAGCCCGCTACAATCTGATTGAGGATTTCCTACAAGGCTTCTATATTGAGGTGTTGCGAGCCTTTCGCAGGGAGCACGAGGTTGAAGCCAACTACACCCCCCGCACCCAAGTCGAACTGGCCGAGTACATGGCCTTTACCGAGCAGTATGCCAAGCGTCGCATCTCTTTACCCGGACGGCAATCCCAGCAGTTGGTGATTTTGCGGGCCCAAGGGTTTGCTAAGGGTCAACCGCCGGAAACGTCCATCGACATGGAAATGGCGGTGGAGTCGGTGAAGGGTGAAGAAAACGAAATCCACTCGCGATCGGCGGCGGTACAGCAAGTGCGCGAACAAATGGTGTCCGAAGCGGTGGATCCGGCGGAGTCAGTAGTGCGCGATCGCGTCGTACAAGCGCTAATCGACTACTTTAAGTCCCAAGGACAAGAGGAGTGCATCGACTATTTGGTACTGAAGTTGCAAGATCTGTCAGCCGCCGAAATCGATGAGATTTTGAACCTCACGCCTCGCGAACGGGATTACTTGCAGCAACGGTTTAAGTATCACGTCGAGAAGTTTGCCCGTTCTTCTAACTGGCAGTTGGTACATCAATGGTTGGATGCGGATCTCGATCGCAATTTGGGAATGTCACCCCAACAATGGGATGGGTTTCTGGCCAACTTGTCGGCAGCGCAGCGCAAGTTAATCGAACTCAAACAAGCGGGAACTAGCGATAACGACATTGCCAAAACCCTGAAATGCACTCCCAAGCAAGCACAAAAACGCTGGACGAAGTTGTTAGATCTAGCTTGGCAAACCCGCAACGATCGTTAAGTGGAATGTAAGAATTCAGATCGCAAAAGCAACCCGGTTTCTCAAAGGACAAACTCGATTTTTGTCTGGCGATAAGCAAGAAACCGGGTTTCTACACCAGTTCGTGCTAGGCTACCTGAATACTTACAGTGGAATTGGGATTTGTAGGGGTAGCGATCCCGCGCCTACCCCATCTAAATCTCTGTTGTCAACAGTTCCACCACCGCCGGATAGTGGTTAAACTCAGCCAGATCGATGGCGCGATATCCGCCACGATTTTTAGTTTCGATGTTTGCACCTACAGCTAGCAAAGCCTTGACTGTTTCAGTATATCCTCGATGTGCTGCCCACATCAAGGCCGTCGCCCCAGCCGTGTCTTGAAGGTTGACATCGGCTCCCCCTGCTAGTAGAGTTTGTAGGGTGGCGCGATCGTCGCGATCGGCTGCTTTCATCAGAGGCGTTTTGCCTTTTTCATCCGTAACGTTGGGGTTCGCACCGCCTTCGAGAAGCACTTGAACGGTATCGGCAAACCCTTGGCAGGCGGCTAAACTCAAAGGCGTTTCGTTGAAGTTACTGACTTCGAGATCCGCACCGCGATCGCGTAACAATCGTACCACTTCTGTATAGCCGTTGGCGGCGGCAACTAACAATGGCGTATCGCCGAGATGGTTGCTTCGATTTAAATTTGCACCGCGATCGAGCAGCAGGCTGACAAGATCGATGTTCTCATCAACCACTGCAAAATTGAGCGCTGTTTCCCCATCCATATCTTTCGCATTAATTTCGGCTCCAGCATCGAGTAAGGTAGAGACAATGGCACTGTTTCCACTAGCCGCAGCAGCCATCAATGCCGTCGATCCGTTTCCGGTTTTGACGCTGACATCGGCTCCCTTTTCTAATAACAACCGCACCGTCTCTAGCTGTCCGCGATCGCTGGCTTTGATGAGGGCAGTTTCCCCTTCTTTGTCCTGGCTGTTGACATCCCCTCCAACAGCGATTAGACTGCTAACAATCTCGACGTTGCCTTGACGAGCGGCTACCATTAAAACCGTTTGGCTGTTGACGAGTTTCGTATTGGGGTCGGCTCCTTTTTCTAACAGCGATCGCGCAATTTCTGCGTGGTTCGCGCGTACAGCTAAACCCAAAGGCGTGTCGCGATCGCGATCGACAACATTGACCTCCGCATTGGCAGCGAGTAACAAGCGGACAACGGGTAGATTTCCATTGGCGCAAGCCGCCATGAGTGCGGTACTGCCATCGTTATTCTTGAGGTTGACATCAGCATCGTTAGCAAGTAAGTATTTTACCGTGTCGATCTGGTTTTTCGCCACTGCCAGCATTAAAGCCGTCGTTCCGAAGACTTTGCGCTTCTGGTTGACATTCGCACCTTTGAGAATTAAACATTTAACAATTTCGGTGAAGCCGTTACGAGAAGCGAACATCAGCGCTGTCGTGCCATCGCGATCGCGGCTGTTGGGATCTGCACCGTTGTTGAGTGCCATCTTGACGCGATCGATCTGACCGCCTTGGGACGATCGCAGTAGAACCACATCCTTCAAATCTAACGGCATACATCCACCTCAGATCGTTCCTCATATCGAAGTTTAACAGGCGCGATCGTATTATCGGGTCTAGAGTCCGCTAAATTACAAAATTTAAGAAAATCTTTAGAGGTAGAGTGGGCAGCGCCCACCTTACAACTCAAGTGAGGGAATTTTTTTAAGCACAAAGACACAAAGGAGAGAGTAAGGCTCCAGGTTAATAATAGTAAATTGCCAAAGAGGGGGGGTAATGGGAATCTCTCGCAATCAATTGTTTTGTCATTAAAAAGAGAAAGAAATACTTTTCTCCCCATCCCCCTAATACCAATTTCCAGAATTAATGCAACAGATGGAAATTTATATGTAGGGGCAAACGGCGTTTGCCCATTCCCAAGTGTAACGCCTTTTCTGAAAAATGGTATAATTCCCCAATCCCTCAACTCCCCCTCCCCTCTCTCCCCTGCTTGCACCCGAATTATTGATTTTAGCAACAGTTCGAGCCCGCCCTGTGGTAATCTAGATCGAGTCCTTCTATCTGCCCACCGATTCTGTTGATGGCCTCCACCGTTGTTAATCCTTCCCGCACCGTGCGCATTGGTTCGCGCAAAAGCCAACTGGCGATGATTCAAAGCGAGTGGGTGCAAGCACAACTCCAGAAGCATCACCCCAACTGCACCTTTGACATTCACTCGATGAGTACCAAAGGTGACAAAATCCTCGATGTCGCCCTGGCTAAAATTGGGGACAAAGCCCTATTTACCAAAGAACTGGAAGTCGGGATGTTACAAAACGAAACCGATTTAGCCGTTCATTCCCTTAAAGATTTGCCGACCAATTTGCCAGAAGGGTTGACGTTAGGCTGCATCACCGAACGGGAAGACCCTAGCGATGCGTTAGTTGCTCACGAAAAACACGGCGACAAGCGTTTGGGCGATTTACCGGAGGGGGCGATCGTCGGCACGTCTTCCCTGCGCCGTCAGGCACAATTGCGCCATCATTTCCCCCACTTAGAATTTAAAGATGTGCGGGGTAATTTGAACACCCGTTTGGCCAAATTGGACGCAGGAGAATACGACGC
>CAKZKB010000685.1 GCA_937121005.1 uncultured cyanobacterium
GCTGATTGATTGGCTTTGGTAATATTCAGTCGAAAGATAGCCAAAACTTCCCTGACTCGGAAGCGTATCGCAGAAGTTATCGTACCCGTACAGGCGAGCAATTTCTTCGATGAGATCGATTTCTCGTTCGATATCGCGGTAGCGGTAGGCGGGGACTTTTACCTGCCAGACAGTGGCACTTTTTTCGCTGACTTCAAAACCGAGATCGACGAGAATGCAGCGCATATCCTCAGTGGGAATGTCGCTAATTTTGCCATCGATTTTGACTTTACCGAGGAGTTGGCGAACGCGATCGATCCGCAGTTCTAAGGTGCGCGAAAAATCGGGACGATCGTCGAATATTTGCTGCGAGACTGCTTTCCCGCCAGCAATGTCGCAAATCAGAGAAATAGCGCGATCGCTTGCCAGTTCTAACTCAGCAAAATTGACCCCCCGTTCGTAGCGTGCCGAGGCTTCAGTTCGCAACCCTTGGGTGCGTGCAGATCGCCGGATCGCCACCGGATCGAATAGTGCCGCTTCTAGCACTAAATTGGTGGTTGTGTCGCTAACTTCGGTGTCTTCTCCTCCCATGACCCCTGCTAAAGCAACGGGAGTATCGTTTGCAGTAATTAACAGAGTTTGGGATTGCAATTTTCGTTTTTGGCTGTCGAGAGTGGTGAAGGTTTCGCCTTCTTTAGCAAAGCGAACCCCCATTGTCAAGTCATCTGTCTTGGCAACGTTTTGTAGGCGATCGCGATCGAACGCATGGAGCGGCTGACCCCATTCCAATAAAATATAATTGGTGATATCCACCACATTATTAATGGGGCGCACTCCCGCCGCCTGCAATCGATGTTTGAGCCAGTCGGGAGAGGGCGCGATCGTCACGTTTTCGATGACAGTGGCGATGTAAGTGGGGCAGGATTGCGCTTCGGCGATGTTTAATTTTAACGCATCGCTAGGGGAAAGAGAGACTGTAGAAACCTCCGGCAAGCGTACCGTTTTTCGCGTCAAGGCTGCTACTTCTCGAGCCACGCCAACCATACTCAAGGCATCAGCGCGGTTGGCGGTGGAGGTCAGATCTAAAACGCGATCGTCTAACCCTAACAACGGCCGCGCGTCGTCCCCAACTTGGAAGTTATTTTCGCTTTCCCCATCGCCAAAAATATAGATCCCTTCCGAGTCTTTTTCTAACCCCAACTCGGACAGCGAACAAATCATGCCCTCGGACTTGACACCGCGCAGCTTTGCAGGTTTAATTTTTAAATCCACTGCGGGTAAATAGGTTCCCAACGTGGCCACGGGAACGTAAATGTCGGTGCGAGCGTTCGGCGCGCCGCAGACAATATTAGATGGCGATTCTCCGCCGATATCCACTTGACAAACACGCAATTTGTCGGCGTTCGGATGGGGCTCGCACTCGACAATTTTACCCACCACCACACCATCAGCGCGATCGCGCCAGTCTTCAATATCTTCGACTTCAAACCCCGCCATTGTCAGCAGGTGGGCCAGTTCTTCCGGGGAAGTGTCGATGTCCACTCGTTCCCGCAGCCAGTTCCAGGAAATCCGCATGAGTTATCTCGCGATCGTGAATTAGCGCGTCCTCTATTGTAGCGCGATCGCGATCGTTTTGGGAAGTCGCGTCGCAAATTTTTCGTTATCGTAGGGGCGATTCGCGAATCGCCCCTACATTTAAATCCCCTAAATCCCCATTTGTTGCATTAATTATGGAAATTGGTACGATTGGTATGCTACGATCGAAGATATGACAACCTTCAAATAGACAGACAATCGCTCAAACAATGCTACAGCATTCTTCTTGGGTTGACAGTAGAAGCCAGCACCTTAATTTCTATGAAGATAACACAGTTTTCGTCAAGCCAACTGTTATAATTATCGCCATCGCCCTTTGCTGTCAATCGTAACCATGCCCACCGATACCCGCCTAATTCTCTACAGTAAACCCGGCTGCCACCTGTGCGAAGGGTTGCAAGAAAAACTCGAACAGATCGAGGGAGTTCACTTAGAAATTCGCGACATTACCACGCGGGAAGACTGGTTTAATGCCTATGAATACGAGGTTCCGGTACTGTGCGACAGCAACGATAAACCTTTACCGCGTCCCTCTCCCCGTGCTAGCGTAGCACAATTGATACGAACGATACAAAAATATTGTCCCGACTCGACTGTATAATCATAGTAACATCTGGAGTGAGGTTCGGAGGTTCGGTTATGAAACTCGGCGATTTATTAGCGGCGGTTCCCGATTTACAAGTTCCCTCAGATCCGCGTTTGGATGGGGAAGTCAAAGGCATCAGCACTAATTCCCATGCTTGTCAAGCAGGAGATTTGTTCGTGGGAATGCCGGGAACGCGAGTCGATGGGGGTGAGTTTTGGCAAGGGGCCTTAAATGAAGGAGCGATCGCGGCAATTATCTCCCCAGAGGCGGCCGAAAAAGTACCTCCCGACAGCAACAAACTGGTATTTGTTATCGACGATGTGGCGGCAGCTTGCGCGTATTTGTCCTCCGCCTTTTACGAGTATCCGGCACGCCAAATGCAGACGATCGGCGTAACCGGAACCAATGGCAAAACAACCACCACCCATTTAATTGAGTTTCTGTTAGCCTCGGCACAACAACCGACGGCATTGCTAGGAACTCTATACGCACGCTGGCCGGGATATCAAAAAACAGCATCCTATACGACTCCGTTTGCAGTGGATTTGCAAGCACAACTGGCAGAAGCGGCAAAAGCAGGGTCGAAATATGCGGTGATGGAAGTCAGTTCGCATTCGTTAGTACAAAAGCGAATTCTCGGATGTGCGTTTGCAGCTGCCGTATTTACTAACTTGACGCAGGATCATTTAGACTTCCATAAAGACATGGAAGATTACTTTGCAGCTAAGGCATTGCTGTTCTCGCCAGACTATTTACAAGGACGAGCGATCGTTAATGGCGACGATGCTTACGGACAGCGCATTATTAAAAGTTTAGATCCAGAGCGAGTTTGGCGTTACAGTACCCAATCCGAAGCCGACTTGTGGACGAGCGATCTGATTTTGGAACCCATGGGTGTCAAAGGAAAATTGCATACGCCCGCCGGAGAAACTGCTTTCGAGTTGCCTTTAGTGGGGCAATATAACATCGAAAATATGCTAGCAGCAGTGGGTGTCGCTTTGCATTGCGGTATCGAACTGGAGGCGATCGCGTCTGCTTTACCTCGGTTTACAGGCGTTCCGGGGCGCATGGAACGAGTGCAGCTAAAGTCGGAACAAGACATCAGCATCATTGTCGATTACGCCCACACGCCGGACAGTTTGGAAAACGTCTTAAAAGCATCGCGGCCGTTTATTAGCAAAAAAATGATTTGCGTCTTCGGTTGTGGGGGCGATCGCGATCGCACCAAGCGCCCCAAAATGGGTAAAATTGCCGCCGAACTCTCCGACTTGGCAGTGGTGACTTCCGACAACCCGCGCACGGAAGATCCGCAGCGCATTCTCGATGACATTCTGGCAGGCATTCCTGAAGAAACGACGGTGAAAGTTATCGCCGATCGCGCCGAAGCCATTCGCACGGCCATCTTAGAAGCCAAACCTGGTGACGGTGTAATTATTGCGGGGAAGGGGCACGAAGACTATCAAATTTTGGGCACGGAAAAAATCCATTTCGACGATCGCGAACAGGCGCGATCGGCTTTGGAGGAACGGTACAATTCCTAGCAGAACTTCAGGAGGAGGGTAAACATTTCTGCCGTAAGGATTCAGGTATGCTAGGTTAAAGGGGTGTAGAAACCCGGTTTCTCGCTTATAGCCAGACAAAATTCGAGTTTTTCCCTTCAGAAACCGGGTTTCTCTGTACTACCTGAATACTTTTTCTACCTTACTACTACCCTATTTTACAGTCGTTGGACTCAAAATTAACAACTGATTCCCCAAATCGCTGTCGCGAATGGCGACAACTAAAGGACGTTCGCGAGGATCGCAAGACGAACAAGGTTTCAGTGTCCGAAAAATGTAGATCCAGCGATCGCGTTCGATGAGTAACCGCCAAACGCGATCGGTTTCGCTATCGCTGAGACTGGCAGTATTTTCTACTTGTTCCCAGAGTTTCGGATCGCCAATAATGCGAAAATTGTCTACAGGTTGTGGCGTGGCGAACGGTTGCCCCAGACTAATGAGATTTTTAGGGGTAACAAATGTAACAACGGGTAGAGTCGATGTGGTATTATAAGCATCGCGGCGAGCGTCGATCGTCCCTTGAGACTTAGCAAGATAAAATAGGACGAGAAGTACCCATAACAGCGCGATCGCTTCGTCAAGAATAGTTTGAGAAAAATCAATTTTATGGGGTTTATGAGGGAGAATTTTGCCAGTGATAGATCTAGCAATATTTCTCCATTGTCGATATTTTGATGTTTGTTGTTCGAGCAAATATTTTAAGATTGTTTGACGGCTTCTTTTGAGAATGCAGACGACGATCGCATCGAAAGATTTCAGAATTGCTAAACTCAGACGAATGGCGACGGGAGTTAGAGATAGCGCGATCGCGGCTTTCACAATGGCGATCGCGTTGCCAAAAAAAACTTGTAGCGGAACCAACAAAAACGACTCAAATGCCAGATCGAGGGTTGTGACTTCTAAATGAAAGTAACCGAAATACGACCAGCGATAAATCCAGCCAACAAAATAGAGTCCTGCACCTAGCAAACTGAGCAGTCCGAGAATTTTGCGAAACAAACTCGGGGGACGATCGTCCATCACATCGCAGCACCAAAGGTTTCAGACTGGAGCTATAATAGCATAAGGCAGTCGATCGGAGGAGAGACAAAATGAAACAAATTTTTATCGCCTTGCTTCTTGCGACAACACTGATTAGCTGCACCGATCCGAACCCTGACAGTGAAGCGCGATCGACCGTTTCTCACTTAGGCGAGAAAGAAATTGAGATTTTGTTACCGGAAACGGTGACAGTTAACACACTCAATGGCGACACCAGAGAAGGACGTTTAGAAGCGATGAACGATACCACCTTAACCCTCTCAGTCGCGGGAAATTCGCTCCCCATTCCGCTAGCAGAAGTTGATACAGTCCAATTCAGTGGAGATGTCCAATTGTACAGTACGGGAGAGATAGTCATTCGCGGCGATCGCAATGAAGAAGAAAGCAACACTCCCCAAACTTTGACCGTTCCGATTGCCAATTTTCGCATTGGTGAGAGTGGTGAGAACATAGCGATCGTCGATCTAACTTCTGGGGACAACAGTGAAGGGTTTATCGACAACAAAAACAATCGTCACTTTATTGTTGACGGCATACAATTTGAACCATCAGGAAACCCAGAAAATCTGCACCTAAAAGTATTCGTGGAGGATAAAAAACCCTAAAACTTCCTAGTTTGCGGTTTAGGTTTGGGAATGGAGTATCTCGTATCCCAAATCAAACAAACACGAGGGCAAGAAAGTATGTTACAATCGAATGTAGCCCGTAGATCGCGCTTTGAGGTAACTACCATGCAAATTACAGGAATTAAACGCGGAAAGACGATCGAGTTACCAGAAGAACTCGATCTCCCGGACGGACAAGCAATTGCAGTAGAGATTATAGAAACTCGATCGCAAACAGAGGAGACAAAAGCGGAAACCGTACCAGAGGTATTTGGTGCGTGGAAGGACGATCGCGAAATCAAGGAAATTTTTGCAGAGATCGATCGAGAACGCCATTTATATCGTGGAAGGGAAATTAAGTTTTTGGAGGATTAGAGGAGCGTGTATTTACTGGATACAAACATTTGCATCGCTTTGTTAGAGGAGAATACACGGGCAACTCGTGAATTCATACTCAAACCAGATCTTTGCTATGTTTCGACGATTGTTGTTTCAGAACTTTACAAGGGAGTTTACTGCTCTACAAAAATAGAGAGAAATCTCACTATCCTAATTAATTTTTTGCAAGAAGTGCTTGTTTTTGACTTCGATCGCGCTGCGGCTGAAGAGTTTGGTAAAATTCAAGGAGAGTTACGAAAAAAGGGAAAGCCGACAGGAGAAATGGATGCTTTAATTGCGGCAATGGCCCGTTCTCGCGGCGATATTTTGGTCACGAATAACGTTCGTCATTTTGAAAACATTTCAGGTTTGGCGATCGCCAATTGGTTGGAGTAAAAAGCCAACAATGTCAATGGTAATATTTTTGCATACTCGGCTTGGTAATGGGAGCGTCTCGCTCCCCAACTGTAACTTTTTCGATTTGGATTTAGAGCGATCGGGAGTTCCCAAAAACCGGATTGTTTTGGGTTTTCGAGAGCCAGAAGTTCGTCAGTACACGGGTTATGCGATCGCCTGAATACCAAAATGTAGGGGCGAAGGGCCTTCGCCCAACCAAAAGCCGCACCGATCTGATACAATAGAGTCAACCCAACGATCGCGCTTTGAGGTAGACACCATGCAAATTACAGGAATTAAACGCGGAAAGACGATCGAATTGCCAGAAGAACTCGATCTCCCGGACGGAGAAGCGATCGATATTGAGATTTGTGAAGACAATCTCGATCGCAAAGAAGGTGGTGGTTTTTGGGACTCTGTTCTGGAATTTCGCCAAAAATACAATATTGCAGAACTCGACATCGATCCCGATGAGATTTTTAAAGATGTGCGCGATCGCTCTCCCGGACAAGAAGATGATGGGGTAGGCTTCGGTCAGGCGGTACTTCAGTTTCGAGAAGACGAAAATATT
>CAKZKB010000686.1 GCA_937121005.1 uncultured cyanobacterium
GGGCAATATGGCGGCGAACGTGACACAAATCGCGAGTTAACTGGATTTCAGATCCCTCACTGGTAGGCGCAATGCGATCGACATTATAGATGTATCGCGCTGCCACTTCTCGGAACGGAAGCCAGCGTTTGTTTTTGTGATAGTCGCGCACCCACTCAATAGCCAGCAGCGATTGTAATGTGGACTCATCGCGATGTTCGTTGGCAAACCAAATTTTGACTTGTTGGTAACAAAACGTCCACAGATCCGGATTTTTACTCAGGGTTGAAGTCGTCACCGAACCGCCGTGAGCCCGGAAAAACGCTAGAGATTCGGGAACGTGAGCCACTAACGGGTATTGATGGCAAGTGAGTAAATATAAAAGAATGTCCGTCCCCATAGCATGATCGGGGAAATCGTGGATCGTGGGAGACGGCACTTCTAGTAATACATTTTTCCGCAAATCTTCTAGGCGAAATAAAGACGCACCGGGGGAGTTGGGAACGGTATATCCTTGATAGTACAAGGATTGCATCATGTATTCGTGGGTGCTATACAAATGCGGACGATCGCCGCGAATATAGCTGACATTTCCTTTCCCCGGTTCCGTGCCAATTTCGGCTCCAGTGTAGACAAAACCGACTTCAGGGTTTTTAATATAAGGTAGGGTCTTTTCGAGGAAGGTCGGGCTCATCAAATCGTCCGACAACAGCACTTTGGCATACTGACCGCGTGCTTCTTCAATCGATCGTATCCAGTTACGCACGGGCCCGGTATTGGTTTCGTTCCTAAAAATGCGAACGCGACTATCTTGGCGAGCAAAATCTTGGCACACCTCCCAAGTGCGATCGGTACTCGCATTATCGACGAGGACGATTTCATAATCTTCGACGGTTTGTGCTAATGCCGAACGAACGCAGGGAACCAACAGATCCTCGCGATTGTAAACGAAAATGAGAATGCTAACTAAAGGAGTAGTCATGGAGTTTTGAGTGAAATTCGCGTTCTAGCTATTGTGGGAGGCGCGATCGAAAATGTTCGACCGTGCGTTGCAATCCGTCTTCCAAGCCAATTTTAGGATACCATTGCGCGACCCGTTTGAGTTTGGCAACGTCTGCTTGCAGGTGCATCACTTGGCGAGAACCATAGGCGATCGCTCCATATTCGGGACAAATTTTCGGGTTCGTCAGTTCCCGAATGTACTCGATGGCGGTTTTTAATGCCACTGCTTCCCCCGATCCGACGTTAAAAATGCCTCCCGCTTCCGCATCAATGAGGCTGACGATCGCGCTCGCCACATCGTCGATATATAAATAGTCCCACAATTGGCGGCATTCGGTGACTTTGGGGACGCGATCGCTCGCTAATTCTCTCACGACGTAGGGAAAAAGTCGATAGGGTTCGTCGTCGGCTCCGTAAACACCAAACAATCGCACCCACGTCCCGCAGATCTGGTAGGCTTCAGATAGGCCCAATGCTGCCCAACAGGAGGCTAATTTGGCTCTCCCGTAAGCCGAAATGGGATGGGGAGGATCCTCTTCGCTCACTTGACGATTAGGACAACCGTATTCGGTTTGGGAACCTACCCCGATCCACTGGCGACACCCCGCCAAGTTTGCCAGTTTCACCGAGGCGATCGTCTGGGGTAAATTGTCGGTAATTTGATAGGGTTGGTTGTGTTCTTTGCTGTTCGTCCCCCGCCAAGCTAAATGGACGAACGCCTGGGGTGCGTAGGAGCGAACCCGATGGCCTAAATCTTGGCTGGTTAGGGTATTGTAGGCAATGGTTTCGTATCCTTTCAACTTTTGCAACCGAGTCAAATCGGAGGAGGGACGGATTAAAACAACAGGTAAATCCCCGGCTTGCAACAAGCGTTTGACAACCGCCGCTCCAATAAAACCTGTTGCCCCCGTTAGCAGTATAGTCCGTTGGCGATTTGAGTTCATAGAATCGTGCTATCGGTCTTAATATTTAGGCTTTGTACGGAAGGGGAAACGGGGGATGACTCTCGACTTGAATGTCGAAACGCGACTCCAATCCCCGCTCCAGGATACATATGATCTTTGGGGTTTTCTTGAAAGAACAAAAACTGGCGCGAGGTAGCTTTAGCAAACTGCCTCAGTTTATCGTTACAGTGGGCGTTATCTCCGATAATAACGGCTGCGTCGGTCAATTTGGGGCGTACAGTTTCGTATTCTCGGGCCTCGTAGTCTTCGCTGTGGTCGCTGTCGTTGATATGAAGGTCGATCGGACCGTCGAAGGTCTGTAAAAATGCGATCGCATCTCGAAAAACTAACTGACCGACTGCCGAGTAAGGCGGTGCGAACAGCATCCCGGCTTGGGGATTGATATCGACACCGTAGTAGCGTCCGGGATATCCTTCTCGTGCGTTTTCCATCAATGCTGTTGCTAAAACGCACGATCCCAACCCTTTATCGATCCCCGTCTCTACAATAACTTTAGGTTTGGTAGCCCGGACGATCGCGTACCATCCCAAACGACGGCCGTAACGAGGTTCGGCATCGGCAATCCAGCGATATTGGCTGCTAGAAATGGTTCGGCGAATATGTTCTTTTAAGGTAAAGTTGTTTTGTAGTTCGCTGATATACCCCTCAATGGCACTGACTTCAACGCCAACGGCCACGGAAACAAACGAAGACAAATAAGCAACGTTAAGTTCGTGGAGATCGTAAGTGAAATTATCGACTTCCCGAGACTCTAACAGCCATTTATCCAGCTTAGCAATGCACTCGTCTCGCCGTTGGTTGGCATAGGCAAGTCGCCGTTGTTGGTATTGGATACCGATCTCAAATGGATTGTTTTCTGCTGGCATTACACTTTTCCCTCCAAAACATCAAGTGCGGAGTGCAGTTGTTGGGATCCGTATCCCATCGGTTTCAAATCCTCGGCGATTTCTTTCATGTAGCCAAAGCTAAAGACAATGATTTCATCAACGGGAGACTCACCTAATTTATCGAGGCCAAAAATAGGCAACCTCGATTTCGGCGAATAGATGCCCTCGCCATGGGGATTTTTATCAATTAGATATTCTAGTTTGTCCGCATTTTGAGTGGCGGCGAGGGTGGCAATTCCGCGCCCTCCCGCACCGTAACCCGCAATGGTTTTGCCGGATGCGGTTTGGCGATCGATGAATTTTTCTAGGTTTTTGATTCCTCGAAAAATGCGATCGGACTGCTGTTGGTAAAACTCCAGACGATCGTATTTTGGGAGTTCGATATCGGGTAGTTTCAAAGACGATCGCGGCGATTCGGCTAGAGATGCCACAAAAATTAAAGAGTTGGCACGGCGAATATTTTCGGGAACGATATCGAAATCAATGGCAACAAATCCTTCCCGTTCCAGAAGCGATTGTGCTGTCGATCGCGTTAAATAAATCGAGTGTTCGTGCTCGAATAGGCAAAATTCCCGGCGCTCGAAAATTCGCTCTAAATTGTGAACTTCTACCACTAAAAGGCCGCGATCGCGATTCAATATCGACTTTGCAGTTCGCAAAAAAGCAACGGGATCGGGCAAGTGATCGAACGTATAAGAGAGGAAAATTAGATCGACTTCTCGGAATTCTTCGGGCAAGCGATCGACTGAGTTACTGTCAAACAATCCTTGAATTGTCGGAATGCCTTGCTTTCGGGCAACCTCTACAGTTGCAGAAGAAGGCTCGTAACCCAAAACTTGCCATCCCAAGCGTTTAAATGGCAGTAATTGCCCCCCATCTCCCGACCCCACTTCTAGCACTTTCAGATCGCGATCGTCAGGGAAATATTTCTCTGTCAGTGCAGTAGCGATCGCCTCCATAAATCGCATTGCTGTTGGCGAGGTTCCCACCGAATACCGATAGCAGTCTTGGTAGTATTCGGTAAAGTCAACATCGTGCTGCGTTTGCACGGTTTTGCAGTTTTTGCAAAAATAAATATCGTTATCGGCCGTAAATTCTGTTCCCAACTCTTCTGCGGTGACAAAATCTTCAGTCAAGGGCATCTGCTCGAAAGAAATCGCTTTGACTAGGTCCGTTGAGCCACAGATACGACAGTTGTGGCGATCGTGAATTTTTGCTTTCATAACTGAACTCCACCAGCGCGATCGCTGTCTAAAAAATTCCGATACCAAGCGATCGTCTGCTGCAAACCTGTGTCTAAATCGAACAACGGCGACCAGTTTAACTTATGTCGCGCCTTGGCTGCACTCAAATATTGATGGCGAATTTCGTGGCTGGCTTCGTTGCGAATATCGGGTGTTAAATCCGACTCCATCAAGGTCAATATTTTTTCCGCCAACTCCAAAACCGTAACTTGGATTTCGTTAGAGAAGTTAAACGCTTCCCCATACAAATCGCGATTCTCCGCCATTTTTTCGGCGAGCAGAATATAAGCGGCGGCTCCATCTTCGACATAAAAATAGTCGCGAATATAGCGCCCGTCAGAACGAATCACCGGCCGCTGTCCGCGCAAAATCGAGCGAATGGTTCCCGGTACGATGCGATTCCAATTGAGATCGCCGCCGCCATAGAAATTGCCACAACGGGTAATGGCAACGGGTAAATTGTAGGTGATGGCGTAGCTGCGGGCAATCAAATCGGCACAAGATTTGCTAACATCGTAGGGATGTTGCCCTTGCAAGGGACAGTCTTCATCGTAGGGCAATTTGGGAGCACTGCCGTAGGCTTTATCCGAGGAAGCCAGGACAATTTGCTTGACAGTGGGGCTACGGCGACAGGCTTCTAGGACGCACCACGTGCCGCGAATGTTACTCTCGAAGGTAGAGACGGGATTGCGATTGGCGATGCCGACGATCGTCTGAGCGGCGAGATGGAAAACGGTATCGATTTCGTATTCGCCGATGGCACGTTCGATCGTCGGCGTGTCGCAGATATCGCCGCGCACGACTTTAACGCGATCGATGGCTCGCGATCGCGCGAGTTCTGATTGCGGGATCTCGTCGCGCACGAAGCATACCACATCGGCTCCGGCGGCGAGCAGGCGTTTGACGAGCCAACTGCCCACCAAACCTGTCGCCCCGGTGACTAATGTCGGTCGATCTTGCCAAAATGCGCTCGCGATCGGCATCGGTTGCCTCATATCAATTTTGGATTTTAGATTTTAGATTTTGGATTAACCTCGGTCTAAAGCCGGGGGCTTGTATCCATAATTTTTCCGGTCACGGTTAGTTTACCATCTGTTAGGACAGTTCTTCAGGATCGATTCCGAGATCTTGCAGTCGAGCAGCCAGCCGCTCGGCTCGCGCTCGAGCTTGTGTGGCTTCCTGTTGAGCGCGATCGAGATTCTCGTGTGCCAGAGTTGCTTCCTCCCAACCGGTACGCAATAGCACCCCATCAGGCGTTTCCCACCGCAACCAGGTTGCATTTACACCTCCGTAAGTTCCCTGCCATTTAACCAACCACAGTCCCAACCGTTCGCTCCAAAAGCGATCGTTCTCATCTCGCTCCATGGGTTCGTATTGGCCATCGCGAAGGATAAATCCAGCCCAATCCTCGGCATCGAAGGGATCGTACCAGAAATACTCGGGAACCCGCAAGCGCTCTTGATAAATGCGTTTCTTTTTCGTTTTGTCTGCCTGCGCCGTACTTTCTGAGAGCAGTTCGATAACCACATCTGGGGCTTTCCCTTCTTCCCATACGACCCAACTTTTGCGCTCAGTTTTGGGAACGCCAACAACGGCAAAAAAGTCGGGGCCGCGAAAGTCGCGATCGCGAACTTGTTGCAGGCTAAAATAGACAAACATATTGCCGCCCACATAACCATCTTCGCGATTTTCCAACCAAGGATACAACACCTCAATCAACAAGTCCATTTGTAGCTTGTGGCGTTGGGTTTCCATGGAAATATCATCATCGTAAGGAAGTTCGTCTTGGGTTGGAGGTAAAGTGGGAGCGTAGGGATCCTCAAAAGAGGTCTCGTCTATTTTGGGACGATCGCTAGTAGATATTGAAGTCATGTTTAGCATCTCCTGTTGTTAACTATTTAGTTTCCAAATTGTTTGCTAGTTGGTGCAACCAGTTGATAAAGTTGCGAATATCGCGATCGAATTGTTGCCACACTGAATTCTGATTTTCGGCGAGGCGATCGAGGCGTTCGGATTCGAGTTCAAAGCCATAAAGGTTGCGAACGACATGACGAAATCCGAGGTATTCTTGCAGCGATCGCGCTGTTGTTTGTGTTAGTACCGCAGGACGATCGTCTCGCGGATTTGCCATTCGCTCTAACACTCTTTTGTGCCAATCGTATCCAGATGGCAAGGCTCCATTGAGTTCTGAGATAATGAATTGAAAGATGCGCTCGCATCCGGTATAAAAATTGTGCAGTTTCAGTGCCAAACTTTCATAGAAAAAGGTTTGACGATCGCGATCGCGATCGATTTCCTCTCGAACTGCCTGAATTCCAGTCGAGACCGCCTCTATCCGATGCAGTTCCATCTCAATATCGCCAATTAATTCTCGAAGGGCGCTAGCGCTAATGGGTTTCATACAAGCACTCTCCTGTCGCTAAAACTCGCTGCCAAAAGTGGGTTTCTAAACTTTCGATCGGCTTGAGATCGACCCAAAACTCAGTCATAGAATTTGCCGCCGCCATTGCTTCAAAAAACCGCGACTTGGCAATTCCTGCCACTGCCAAATCGATATCCGATCCCATTGTAAACCGATCCTTGACTAACGAGCCGAATAAGATCGCTTGTTTGGCATCGAAACGATCCACTAACA
>CAKZKB010000687.1 GCA_937121005.1 uncultured cyanobacterium
TTTTTTTGATGGGGACTTTTGGTACTAGCACAAACAAACCCCGCCGAAGCGTTTTGTTTCGGCGGGATCTGCGGTTGATGCAACTGACAACTGGGGCGGAAGGATTCGAACCTCCGAATGGCGGGACCAAAACCCGCTGCCTTACCGCTTGGCGACGCCCCATTGCGTAAGCCTTAACTACTATAGCAGCATCTTATCCCACATTGTCAAGGAAAATTTAGAAATTGGTGCGTCGGCGACGATCGCCTTACCAGCAGGAACAACAGAGGCGATGGTAATCCTCTCGGGGGCGGGTTCTTCCGTACCGGGGAAGGGGAAGCGAGACAGATCGGGATCGTCTTCGAGACGATCGCCAAAGGGGGTAGCAATTGAGGCGATCGTCGGTTCGGGATCGGGGCGGACGGTGGGCAAACTGAAAGGAACGAATTCGCTCAACGCGATCGTCTCTTCTAAGTCGGTCGATCGCGACAACATCGAGAGGACGGTGGCGCTAGGGAGACAAACGGGGCGATCGCTGCTGTCGCTAACTTCATCATCCCAGGTTTCGAGCCAGTTGCCCTCCACATCGCTAATGTAGGTGAGGGCGGCCTCGGCCCCCAGATGGCGAATTTGGGACTGCAAGCTGCGAATGCGGGCTAGGCGATCGAGGAACTGCTGTAATTTGACTTCTCGGGTGGGTAGTGATGTCGAACAAGTCATTCGATTTTAGATTTTGGATTTTAGATTTTGGATTGACCTCGGCTTAAAGCCAGAGGCTTGGCTTTGGGAACGGTTTTCCCTTCTCCCGAATTCATTCGGGGACTTGTATCCGCGATCTTCTCCGTCATGGTAGATGTTTAGAGATCGAACGTCCGGTAGACCCCTGGGGGGAGATTGTCGCTGTTGTAGGTGATGGTGTTGACGAGGCGATCGATCGGAGCGGCTCGACTCGGATTGTAGCTCAAAAACAGCCCTCTGTCGATCTCCCAAGCCTGTAACGTTTTTTGCCATTTTTCCATCTTTTGGGTATGGTATTTTTCTGAGAGCGTGGTTAACTGTACGCAGAGGGGGTTTTGTTGGTGGCGGCTGGCAATTAAATCCGTCGCCAGGGAGAAATCCGCCACGTAGCGCCTTAAGGCCGTGCCGCCGCGATCTTCGATGGCGCTGGCCACCGCAGCCAGAATTTCGGTTTCCTCTGCGGCAAATTGTTCTTGTTTGAGCTTTTTTTGCCAGACTTTTAGCTTCGGATCGCGGTAGCGCAACCAGCGCGGAAATAGGGTTTCGTACCAGTAGACCTCGGTTGGGGTCAGGTAGGCGAGACACTGTTGCCGTTGTTCGTCGGACACCGACGATCGCAGGTCTAAAAACAGTTGCGCGTCTTCGATGGTTTCGAGCAAAAATAACGCTAAGGTTTTTTTGGCGACGATGGAGCCGCCTTTCAAGCTGCGTACCCAACGATCGATGCGATCCAATCGTCTGGCCAGGTGGGGGTCGATGGCGGCTGCATCCCTTGACAACTGCCGTAACATTTTCTTCAGTTGCTTGCCCTGCAAGGGATCTCCAGATCGGTAAAGGGTCGAGCTAGTTCTAGGATACACCATCAGCCTCGCGCGATGGTATGGTAAAAATAGGCATCAAACGCGATCGCACGCCACAGTATTTTAAATGACAGCGACGACTCCTTCCCCCCAACACCACAAGTCCAAAGCCCTGCAACCCGGTAGCCGCCGTCCGGCCAAAGAACTGTGCAGCGAGTGCGGCTTGTGCGACACCCACTACATTCACTACGTCAAAGAGGCTTGCGCCTTTCTCAACCAACAATTTAACCGCCTCGAGACCTTAGTTCACGGGCGATCGCGCCATCTCGAAGACGAAAACGAGACCTACTTCGGCGTACACGACACCATGGTCGCCGCCCGTAAGAAAGTCCCCATCGAAGGGGCGCAGTGGACGGGGATCGTCAGTACGATCGCCTGCGAAATGCTCGATCGCGGCCTCGTCGAAGGCGTGGTTTGCGTCCAAAATGCCGCCGACGATCGCTTCACTCCTCAACCCATTATCGCCCGTACCCCGGAAGAAGTTCTGGCCGCTAAGGTTAACAAACCCACTCTCTCTCCCAATTTGTCCGTACTCGAACAAGTGGAACGATCGGGAATGAAACGGCTGCTGGCCATCGGCGTAGGCTGTCAAATTCAAGCCCTACGAGAAGTCGAACGTCACTTAGGACTGGAAAAACTCTACGTCCTGGGTACGCCCTGCGTAGATAACGTGACGCGATCGGGGTTGCAAAAGTTCCTCGACACCACCAGCAAATCCCCAGATACAGTAGTTCACTACGAGTTCATGCAAGATTTTCGCGTCCACTTCAAACACGAAGATGGTAGCATCGAAAAAGTGCCATTTTTCGGATTAAAAACCAACAAACTCAAGGATGTGTTTGCCCCTTCTTGCATGAGTTGTTTCGACTACGTTAACGGCTTGGCCGATCTGGTGGTCGGCTACATGGGCGCACCCTTTGGCTGGCAATGGATGGTGGTACGAAACGAAACAGGTCGAGAAATGTTCGATCTGGTAAAAGACCAATTGGACGTGCAACCTGTGGACTCGAAAGGCGATCGCCATCAAGCGGTACAGCAAAGCATTCCCGCCTACGATAAAGGTGTGACTTTACCCATGTGGGCAGCCAAACTCATGGGCGTGGCGATCGAAAAAATCGGCCCGAAAGGGTTAGAATACGCCCGCTTTTCCATCGACTCCCACTTCACCCGCAATTACTTGTACACAAAGCGTAACTACCCGGAAAAACTAGACAGTCACGTACCGGAGTTTGCCAAGAAAATTGTCAGCCAATACGAGTTACCCGAATAGAACGATCTGATGATTCCTCCTCTTCCCGACACTACTGTTTTACAAAACCGCTACCGCACCGTCCGCGTGTTGGGACATGGGGGGTTCGGGCGGACTTACTTAGCGGAAGATACCGGACGCTTTAACGAATACTGCGTTCTCAAAGAAATGATTCCGCCTTCAGGCGAACCGGAGGTACTGGCAAAATCGCAAGAACTGTTTCAACGCGAAGCTAGTACCCTTTACCAACTTCAGCATCCCCAAATTCCGCAATTTCGAGCCACGTTTGAAGAAAGCGGACGGCTGTTTTTAGTGCAAGATTTTGTCGAAGGGCCGACCTATCGACAAGTGTGGCGCGATCGCGTTCTCTCTGGAAACCTGTTTTCCGAAGATGAAATCGTCCACTTGATGCGGCAATTGCTTAACGTCCTCGACTACATTCACAGCAAACAAATTATCCATCGCGATCTGACTCCCGATAACATTATCTGGCGAAAATCCGACAGCCAACCCGTGTTAATTGATTTTGGGGTTGTTAAAAAAGTCGCGACCCAATTGCGATCGCACCAAACCGCATTACAAGGAACCAGCGTCGGCAAATTGGGATACGCGCCTAGCGAACAGATCCACACCGGCCAGGCCTATCCTAGCAGCGACCTGTACGCTTTAGCAGTCACCGCGATCGTCTTGATGACCGGACGAGAACCGCAAGATCTGTTTGACGATCGACAATTGACCTGGAACTGGCGATCGCACGCCAGCGTCAGCCCCCACCTGGCCGGGATCCTCGATCGAATGCTAGCCTATCGACCCGGCGATCGCTACTCCTCAGCCGCCGAAGTGCTGGCCGCCCTGGGTACGCCCCCTAGGGTTCCCGCACCGCCGCCGCCAGCTGTGCCTAACCCCTCCCAAATGAAAACCTTGGCGGTAGGGGGAACTCTACCGCAAACCGCACCCGGTACGCCCCAGGGGCCGCCCACTACGCAACCGCGCCCCCTGCAACGGCGATCGATCTCTAACAACTGGCTGCAAAATCCCGCCGTCCTCACATTAGGCATTGTCGCGGGTGCGTTTATTGCAGCTTGGGCGACTTGGGTACTATTTCGCTCCATCTTTCCCGCCCGAGAAGACGTAGAACGGATCGAACCCGAACCCACTCCTCGGGCCACCCTGACTCCCAAACCCAGTCCCACACCGACTCCCACCCCAACTCCCACCCCAACTCCCACCCCCACCGATCGCGGACAGATCGTCACCCGCAAACGCCTGGATCTGTCTGGCGGTCGCGGATCCAGTCGCGGCCGGTTGCAGCGTAACGAAACCCTCAACTTCACCTTCTCTGCGATCGAAGGCCAGCAATTGAGCGCTACTGTACGCGGCGACAGCGTTTTGATGACCGTTTTGGCCCCCGATGGTCGCCCCGCCGCCCCGGAGTCGCGCAGTACCTCACGCTGGACGGGACGCTTACCCGATACTGGAACCTACACACTGCAACTGCAAACGGCCCGCAACGCCGCCGAAAGCAACTATCGTTTAGAAGCCAGCCTCAGCGACTTCGCACCGGAACCCGAACCCATTCCCCCACCGATCCCAGATCCCGAACCGGAACCCGAACCCACACCAACTCCCACTCCCGAACCCGAACCCGAACCCGAACCCGAACCGACTCCCACTCCCGAACCCACACCAACTCCCACCCCCACATTCACCCCCAAACCGCCTCCCGTCACCGAAACTCCAAACCCGAAACCCATTCCAGAAGATGGCAGCGAACCCTTGTTACCATGAGATTCTTAATGCGATCGCTAGCGACAGCTATCGTTAGCGCCAATACTTTGTTTGTTCCCAACGCTATCGCCGTCCAACTGCAAGACGGTACGGTTTATTTCGATCGCCCTCCCTCTTTAGAATACGCTGCCCCTACCATTGACACCGCTCGCTCTTGGGGATCGACCCACTACTTTACCCTGCGCGTGTCTCCAGAAGCTGGCGAACCCTTACAGCGTGTCGAGATCCAGCAACGGCAAGGACTCGACGACGACGTGCGCTACGATCTCGAAGACACCCGCAGTTTTACGGGAACTCGCCGCGATCGCGGTACGGAGGTTCCCCTGGGAGAAGTCACCCACGATCGCGACACGCAAACCGTTTCGGTGACATTTGCAGAGGCGATCGAACCTGGAACTACCGTGACGATCGGCTTGCGTCCGGTTCGCAATCCCGAATATAGTGGGATCTATCTGTACGGCGTGACCGTTTTTCCGGCAGGGGAAAAGACGCACGGACAGTATATCGGCGTGGGACGATTTCACATTCGTCGCAGTCGCAGTCGCTTCGCTCCAATTCGTCTTGAAAAGTTTGGGGGGAAGAAAATCTACACCCCCAACTTTTCGCAAAATTAAAAATTAAAAATTAAAAATGGACTTTTCCTTAAAATTTTTAATTTCTGTAGGCGGGACTTGTATCTAGGTTGATTTTTTAGTGATGAAAACAGTTATTCTACTATCAGGGGGAATGGATTCGGCAACGGTTTTATACGGCGCAAAGGCCGAAGGTTGCCAGTGTTATGCCATTTCTTTTGACTACCAACAACGCCATCGCCGCGAACTGGAAGCAGCGCGAGACATTGCGGCGGCTGCGGGAGTTGAAGACCATCAAATTGTCAGTTTCGACTTGCGATCGTGGGGCGGATCGGCGCTGACAGATGCTAATTTAGACGTACCGGAAGGGCGATCGACTGAGGACATGGCGGCGGGAGTTCCTATTACTTACGTTCCCGCACGCAATACGATCTTTTTGAGTTTTGCCCTCGGGTATGCAGAGGCGATCGCTGCTGATGAAGTTCGCATTGGTGCCAACGCGATCGACTATTCTGGGTATCCCGACTGTCGTCCCGACTATCTCGAAGCGATGCAGGAAGTGTACCGTTTGGGGACAAAACAAGGGCGAGAAGGCAATCCCATTACCATTGTATCGCCTTTAGTTCGTATGACTAAAGGTGACATCGTGCGCTTGGGAAACGATCTCGGCGTGCCCTGGGAAAAAACCTGGTCTTGTTATACTGGAGGCGAGACTGCGTGCGGTGTTTGCGATGCTTGTCAGTTGCGGTTAAAGGGGTTTCGAGAAGCGGGGGTTGAGGACACGATCGTTTATACGGGCAAGTAGATGTGCTATGCTACTGCTATAATAGGCTTGGATTTAAAAATTGAAGGGACAGGGAATGGACGATCGAAGAATTCAGGTAGACAAAGATGGAAAGGTTTTCATTTTTTACCCAGAAAAGAAACCTTGCCGCAGTTGTGAAGAAACCCAAGGTAAATGTTCTATCTGTGATGGGAAAGGAACTAGCCCTCCCGGCCCGCCCAAGGGGCTTAGCCGTGACGACCTGAACCATTGGTGCGGAGGGTGTGGTGGTACGGGTCGTTGTGGAGCTTGTGGTGGTACAGGGTGGGTTTAACGTTTCCTCTTGATTGTCGATGCAGCGCTATGGCTGGCCGATCCGAAAGTGATGCGAGTCGCAGCCCCAGAAGGAGACGATGCGGCAAATGAGCTAGAACTAAACCGCTAGAGGCTATTCGTCCGTCCGCTCCAACGACGTGTTAGCCGGCGCTGTAGGAGCAAGAGCTTGGTTATCTCGCATCACTCGGATCAGAAATCGTAATGCCTCATTAACTGCATCGGCGCTGGGAAACATCTCTGCGACATCAGGTTCTAATCGCACTGTTGTTTCACCAAAACTTTTTCTTCCCGGACCTAACCTCCTGACCCGTAAGCTCTGCAAGTCATACTCTGTCCGTAGATCGTCTTCCATTTCTAGCTTATCCCTCTTCATAGGCTTTTTGCTCGATTCGTGTGACTTCTCTAGCACTGATGAGGCGAATTGAATCTCCTCTTTCTGTGTACGATACAATCAACAATCGTCCTCGACTTGACTCCCCAAGAATGAGGTATCGCGCCTCGTCCTCAGAGTGGTCTGGATCGTAAAAGTCAACATAGAGAGGATCGTCAAAGACAGTTTTTGCTTCCTCAAATGAGACTTCATGCTTTGATAGGTTGCTTGCCGCCTTATTTTCGTTCCACTCAAACTGCATGAAAATAGCGTAATGCAAGGCCGCTTCACACGCCACCCAATTTATCAAAACTTAACATAGCATCTCCCAAATCGGTAGATCCAGTTTGGAGAAGGCGATTTTTCCGATCGCCTGCCACACTCAGGTATCGCCAACACCTATTTTCTCATAGAGCGATCGTCACTTGAGGGGAACCGGAGATCTGTAGATCCACTTGGGGGAGAGGGATGCGATCGCCGCGATCGCGCTCGGTAAAGGATGTTACAATTTAGGACAGACCTCAAACATGAGTTGGGAGCGATAAAAACAGACATTAAATTCCAGGAAGAAATTCATTCGCCCTAATAGCAGAGGCACATCATCAGAAGAACTCCACGCGAATGCTAACCTTACAGGAGCAAAATCAGCGATTTGAGCAGAAACAAGCAAACCACGAGCTTCTGCTGAAGCTAGGTTTCCACCTAGAGTTATAGATGTTGTCTGCTGCTCCCAAACTGCCCCAAGTTCGAGGCCCGCACTATAGGGTAAAGTATTAACGCTTGCACCTGTATCTAGCAAAGCTGAAACCCGGACAGTTGAACCTCGATGTATTAAAATCAATGGTAATTCCGGTAACACATCAGGAACGCCAAAGACATCCAATCTTTCTGTAAAATTGAATCGTCTAGCATTACGCATTGGAGTTAGGTGACTCCGATTCCAGCATTTCAGCTAGTTGATGTGCTGCTTGGTGAGAATTTAGAGGCGACCAAACTGCGTAAGTCGCTCCTGGTTCTAAGGCCGATCCTTCCTCGCTTGCTAGCTCTGCAATCAAGAACTGCATCACTTTCAGCTTATCTGCACGGTTCAATTCTTTCAGAGCCGGAAATAGTTCTGTGACTGTCATAGGAGATGGAAAAATACTTAACCTTCTCAAGTATAATGCAAAGGCTATCGACTTGCAATAATTCCGATCGTCCGCTACACCTATTTTTTCATAGAGCGATCGCTCGAGTATTTTTAACCCAGACTCCGCACATTCAGCAGGCTGCGGAATCTGGGTTCGATCGACTAGGCTTTGAACTAGAACTTGTGCGCGTGCAGTACCTCCATCACGTCACAGAGATAGGCGATACCCGAATAATCGTCAAAATACCGGGCTGCGACCTCATCGGAGATCTTCACCGCCATATCCCGATTGGGAGTGAGCACCTCGAACTTTATATTCGAGTCGGTTTCAGAAACGGTAGGTTTTCCTGACGATCGCACGTTGCGACTGCCTTTACCGCCAGCCTCCACCACTGTATAACCCGAAGCCCCGGCTTCTTCGATAATTTTGGCGACTTTTTTGAGCAACAACTTTTCCGTGACGATGACGAGCTTGGCAGCTTTCTGAGTCATGTTAGTTACCTCTCGATGTGTGTCGTGTTTCTGGTTCGCCTGACGTTGATGTAGGCGAAGAAGTCATTGGCCGAGACCGAATGCCGTGAATGGGAAAAATCACGTCAGAACTAACTCTTTATGGTGGTGCTAGATGATGAATTCAGACATCATCATTACCAGCTTAAATACAGTCGTTCTCGAACTAATATTATCGTAGCACGATCGGGCTTTAATTTTGTCATATTCAAACCCAAAACTTACCCTTCAAAGCCCCTCTCCGAGATCCCCCTTCCGTCCCCCTTAATAAGTCGAACGAGGGGTTTGGGGTGAGGGCGATTTCATCGCTGTCGCGCCTCACGTTAAAGTCGGGTTTGCGCGCCCGAGACGATCGCAAAATGAAGATCCGGTCATAACAATCCCCGATAGCGAATAAAGAGTAAAATAATTGCCCACGACCCCAAGGTAACTTTGATGGCAACCAGGATGTTGAGTATGGGAATGATGCCGCCACTCACCAGCGATCCTAATTCTCCGCTAGCCAATTCCACTCCACTTAGCGTCATGGCTGCCAGAACAATGAAAATCAGCACAGAAATCTTCTCTAAGATGGTCGCGCGCCAACGCTTGTAAATTCCTTGCATCCGTTCTGGGGAAGAGGTAATCGCCACCAACCCAATTGCCGTTCCGCCAGCGACACCCGCCGCAAATCCCCCACCCGGACTGAGGTGGCCGCGAATGGCCAGTTCGATACTCACCAATGCCGAAATCGTCGCACCGAGACGGGCCAGGACGATCGACGGTCGATCGGTGAATTGATAGATCGTACAAAACGGTTGTTCGTTCGCCAGCAAAAATCGCACCCCCATGATGGCGATCGTAAAGACCACGACCTCAAAAATCGTGTCGTAGAGGCGATTTCTGAAAATGATGCCGGACACGGCATTGGGCACGCCACTGTCGCGGACGACCAACTCGACGATCGACACTTCGGATAAATCGAGGGTCAAATGGGGCATGACCAGCATTTTGACATACAGGGCAATGCCCGCAGCAAGGTAAATCCATTTCATCGGTGTGCCTCCTCTAAGTCCGGTGCTTTTTGCTTAGATACTGGGTTGTCGAGTAGTTTTTGATAAGTCAGGTGGGTTATCGGGATCGAAAGTTCCGATTGCAGGATCTCGTAAAGGCGTTGAATGCGAGTTGTCGTCTGGTAGAGGGGTTTTTCGGCATCCCCATTGACCGAGCTCGCCTCTTCCGGTTCTAGAGGCGATCGCCGCACGCAAATCGTATGCACTTCTCGATTCGTTAAGGCTCGGCGTAAAGACTGGGGACTGGCATAAGACGTTAATTCCAGCCGCATATGGTGTTTGTGCAAAATGGTGCGGAATTCATCAGTCAGTCGTGCAAACTGGGGATCGTTTTTTGTCTTCTCCTCTGCTTCCATTGCCCCATCTGCGAGTATTCCTAACCGCATTACCAGAGAGGAACGCACTGCCACCGCATAAAGCATCATCGTTAGCATTGTCCCCACCAAGGCTTCGGTCAGGGCCACATCTGCCGCTCCCAAAACCGCATAAACCAAAGCGGAAACGGCTCCCAAGATACCGCGAAGCACGAGGGCGTGATAAGGATTAACTTGGAACAATTGCACGATCGCCGTCAAGGGCAGTAGGGCGATGATGATGTAGAGATAAAGATCGTCCATGGCTAGTTTTTACTACTCGAACAATATGCCAGCACGTACCCTAGCACCGTATTCCAAATGGTTAAGGAAATGAGAGCCAGGATCAGTAGCGGCCATTCACTGGGAATCTGTAACAGTAACCCGACGACGATACTCATCGAACCCAGGGTATCGGCTACCGAAAGACTGTGAAGTTTAAACAAAACCGAGCGATCGCCCAACAGGGGAAAAGTCCCCCAAAACCAGAAAACGATCCCAATCCCGATACAGGTATAACTTAGTATGTTAACCATTGTTCACCCCTTACCTAAATCGCTCATGCGTTTGAGGATATGCGCTAGCAACATTAATGCTGCATTTCCGACGCTCAAGATAATCACCCCAACCACCCCGAGCATCCAATCATCCCGCAAAACCGAGACAACCAAAATCATAATCGAGGTTTTAGTAGCAATACTGGCAAAGGCTAACATTTTCTGCCAGATATCCTCATCTTGCCAGGCCTCGTAGATGGGAATGAGTAGCGCCAGAATCATGGTAATTAAGATCGAGTTCATGAGTTGCGCCTCCGTTCTACCCGATGGACTTCATACCATCCATGTTCGTGATATTTGAGAACAATTGTTTTGGGGGTGAAGGTAATCAAAAAGATATCTAGAAAAATCAGTCCGGGGGTTCGTCCGGGTTTGACTCGCTCCATCGTCACCGCTTCTTGGTTGTGGGGACGGAGCATGATTTCAACCGCCTCAAGATACGCTTGGGGAAGCGCGACTAGGGTTTCCCAAAGGGCATGGAGCCAATCTCTTAGCGCCCCTGGGGATGTGGAGCCGCGCGGCAAAAGCAGGGCGATCGCCACCCCGATCGCGATATTGGCAAGACTCAAATCAGCAGTGAGCAAAAACCAGATTGCCAGTCGCAACAGTAGATTTAGATAGCCAATCATGCCAGCCTCATCCAAAACAGTAGGATTAGTATTAGACTCATCACCCCAATCAGATGCTCGAATTTTTCGATCGTGCGGGGTAGCTCGATCGCGGAGCGTCGAAACAGCACAAAATAGGCGAGCCAACCCAGACCGACGATGGCGAGAGCTTTAGCAATTTTGGCGACGGTGTAGGCTTCTAAATACACCCCACTCGCGGCGATCGTTCCAGTCAGCAAAAGGACGATCGCCGGCCAGATTCCCGGTTTAACTGCCTTGACATTCCCGTGCGGAAGAAAGATAAACTTGGCAAACACGATCGCGGTTCCGACTGAGGCAATATTCAAGGCGATCGCTTGCCAAGGCATAACACTGTTTAAGGTCAACGCTTTCGCCCCAAAACCAGACAGCAAGGGAAAGCCCGAAATCGACAAGCTCGCAATTACGATCGCGATCCAGAGCTTAGTATCGATGGGCTGGGTCTGTAATTCTTTAAAGTTTCGACTGGGTAATGTCCCAGCCATTAAAAAGAGCGCTGATTTTGCCAGTCCGTGAGACAGGGCATAAAAACCTGCCGCCGCCGGAGCCGCGAGGACAAAACCCAATTGCGAAATTGTACTCAACGCGAGCGTCCGCTTGCTATCTTGCTCGAAGATGGCGTAGATAACGCCTAAAAACGCTGTCCCCACTGCAAACGGGCTCAGAATCGGAGCGACTTCTTCGACGATCGACGCACAGCGCACGAGCGGAAACACCCCTGCTTTGACAACCACTCCCGACAGCAACGCCGACACGGGCGACTCGGCTTCGGAGTGGGTTAACGGGAGCCACAGTCCCGATACAAAAATCCCTCCCTTTGTCAAGAGTCCCACAAAGATCAGGGCCAGGGCTTCAATGGGTGCATTGCCCAATCCTGAAAAGGCAAAGGAATGGTTTGCCTGGTAGACGAGCACTGCGCCGACGAGGTAAAACAACATGGCGGTGTTGCTGACGAACAGATAGCGCAATGCCACCCAAATAGAGCGATCGCTGCGGGGATAGGCAATCAAGAGAAATGCGGCAATCCCGATCACCTCTAACGCAACGTATAAGCTGATGAAATCCGCACAAATAAACGTGGCGTTGACGCTACCGTGCAAGATACTGGCTTGGGCGTAAAAAAATGCCGACTTGCCCGTATTCCAACAGTAAAGAACGACCGCCGCCGTCACCAGAGCGTTGGTCAAGATGAAGAAACCGCTTAAGGGATCGGCGATTAAGGTGACTCCGAAGCTATCGAGTAACTCTAGAGTTAGGGACGATTGCCCGACAAGAAGCTGTAACGCATATCCCAAAGAAACGAAGGATACACCAAGAGCCAAATAGCGATCGACTCTGGGGAGCAGATAAATGACGAACCCTACAAAAAGCGGTAGTGCGAGCCAGGTAATGGTTAGAGCGATCATGGAGTGTTGTTTTTCTCGATCTCCGAGCTTTCTAGGGTTGGGTTATCCTTGGCCAGCTTCATGACACCGACCAACATCAGGGACTGAATCGAAAGACCGATGACGATCGCCGTCAAGATCACTGCTTGGGGAACGGGGTCGGCGTACTCGCCCGTATGAGCGTTTGAAACAATCGGGGTAAATAATCCACTGCGCGAGGCCACGAGCACGTAATAGGCGACGACTCCCGTACTCATGACATCCATGGAGATCAGCTTCATCACCAAGTTTTCTTTAAAGATGATGCCGAAAAATCCACACAAAACCGTTGCAAATATAAATGCTTCTAACATGGCGATCGCCTGTTGGGTGGGTAAGGATCGGGTAAGAGGTAGTTTACATATTACCTGATGACCGGCCAGATCTTGACTTCACAGTTGGCCGTAGAGACCTCCTGGGGTTGCCAAGTCCATGAGTTGGCGACGGGGGACGACTCGACGATCGCCAAGGACGCGCTGTCGGGCGGCCCGCCGCTTACATAGGCTCGAATCTATGCAAGGTTATCTTTCTATGTAGCTCAGTCTATCCTAAAAAGGTGTCAGTCGCTTCGCTCCAATTCAAAATTCAAAATTCAGAATTCAAAATTAAGCCTATGTGCTACGCCAACGACAAGCTCACTTCGGCTAGGCTCACTTCGACAAGCGGTTCCTGAGCTTGCCGAAGGGCAGTGCGAGCAGGGCAAGTCTCTAAAGCCAGGGGCTTGTACGGATGCTTCGCTTTGGTTTGCCACGAATAAATTCGGGGGCTTGTATCCAGGATATTCTCGGTCAGACGATCGCGATCGCTGCCAGGGCGATCGCCAACCTTGCTCGGCCACGAAACACCGCCGCCAAAAACCGGGGTCGCGCCCCGGCTTTTGGGTTCGATCGACTGGGTTTTCAAGTCAGAACTTGTGCGCGTGCAATACTTCCATCACGTCACAAAGATAGGCGATGCCGGAATAATCGTCAAAATACCGCGCTGCGACCTC
>CAKZKB010000688.1 GCA_937121005.1 uncultured cyanobacterium
CGCCGGAACCTGGGACGAAACCACCAATCGCCTACCCGGCCGCGATACTTTTTCCGAGTTAGTTGAGTTTCTAAAATCGGGGACGCGACAAGGGTTGCTCGGCTCGGAACTGACTGACAAAATCGATCGCATCGCCGAAGAAATGCGTAAGAAACGCAAGTCTCAAAGTTCGGGGCCACTGTCGCGAGCCTTGCAAAGCAGTTTCCACAGTCTCAGTGGTATCGTGATGGGACGCACGGATCTCTCCGATCTCGATGCCCAAACCATCATCGACCAACTCGAACAACTCAAAGGCTATTTTGGCGAACAAAGCCAAAAAATTGCCGACCTGACCAGCAGCGAGCGGCCGAGTTACGAACCCCTGCGATCGGACATCGAAAACTACCTACGGACTGCCTATCCCTGGCGGTTAAAATCGGCACATCTCAATACCGAGTTTCGCGATCTACTCTACGATCCCGATGCCGACCCGGAATCGATCGTCATCGAACTAGAGCAGTGGAATCGGGGCGATTTCTCTCGTATCTTCCAGGATCGGGGTCTGTTTACTCAAAGCGAAATTCGCAGCATTTCCCTAAACCTAGAAAACATTCGCCGAGAAGTTTTAGGCATTGCCCGATCGGCCTACGAACTCGAACGCGCCACCGAACTGCTAGCGGATACGGAACGCTATATTTTAGCCATTCCCAAACAGCAACTCGTCCCGGAAAAACTCTGGTCGGAAATGAAACCGCGCTGGGAAGATGCCAACGCCAGCACCGAAGAGTTGAAAAATCGCTTGCTGCAACTCGATCGCGCCTTTTTCGATCGCATTCTCAACGCGCGTCCCGATCTCAATTCCGTCGAAGCCAATGCTGTCGCTAACGAACTCGAAAGTATCCGCGATCGCGTCATTGCCGAAGCCATTGAAACGGGCGGTCAAGCGCGGGGTAAAATTGAAAACCAATGGCACAAACTGCAAGCCTACTTGCGCGACACGGGTAAAGCCGAACTGAACCCGAAAGCGATCGAGCGCGAACTGAAATTGTTGCTCGACGATCCCCAACAAGGCGTATCTGCATTGCGCCACCGTGCCTCTCGCTTCGATCGCGATACGTTGGTAAAATTACTCTCCCAACGTCAAGACTTGAGCCGCGATCGAATTGAAGATATACTCGATCGCGTGGAATCGCGCTGGACTCAGGTACGCTACGCGCCCCAAGCGCTGGCCGGAGAAGCGAAGGTTCGCTACGACGATGCCATGTCCTCGATCGCCGACTATCTGCGCGGTACAGACAAGGCCGAACTGAACCCAGATGGCATCAAGCGCGACATTAGCTTGCTGTTTGAGGAACCTAAAAGCGGAATGCGGGCCGTGCGCCAGCGTTTGGCAAGCGTCGATCGCGATACGTTGGTACAATTGCTGGCCCAACGCGACGATCTCAGCGAAGAAGAGGTCAACCGCGTCATCGATGACGTACTCGACACCCTGCGCGAAATCGCTCGCACCCCGCGCCGTCTGGCGTTGCGGGCCAAAGCGCAAGCCTACGAGTTCAAAGATAACCTGGCTGACTACCTTCGCAGTACCGAGAAAGAGGAACTCGATCCTGAAGGGATCCGCCGCGACTTGGAACTGTTGGTGAACGATCCCCGCGCCGGAACCGAAAGCATCGTCGATCGCCTTTCGGAGTTCGATCGCGAGACCTTCGTGCAACTGCTGGCCCAACGGGACGACATGAGCCAAGCGGAAGCCGAACAGGTGGTCGATCGCATTTTAGCAGTCCGCGATCGGATTGTGGCTCGCATCGAACAAGTGAAGCTGAAAGTAGAAGCGGTTATCGATCGCATTTTGGCCAAAATCCGCGACTACCTCAACGGTTTGGAGCGTCCCGAACTCAATTACGATGGCATCAAACGGGATCTCTACGTTTTGTTTGACGATCCCAATGCTGGCTTTGAAGCGATTCGCGATCGCTTATCTCAGGTCGATCGCGACACCTTAGTCGCAGTTTTGAGTTCTCGCGAGGATATTTCTCGTGCCGATGCCGATCGGATTATTGGCCGGGTAGAATTGACCCGCGATCGGGTTTTACAAAAAGCCGAACGCCTGCAAGTGGAGGCTCAAAAACGCATCGAACAGATGCACTACGAAGCCCAAAAACGCATGGAAGCAACCCGCAAAGCGGCTGCTGCTGCGGCTTGGTGGTTGTTCCTCACCGCTACCATTTCGGGAGCCACCGCCGCCCTGGGTGGAGCCGTTGGCGTGGTCTCGTAACCGTCAATAAAAATCCAAATGTAGGGGCAAATGGCATTTGCCCAACCCAACGTAGGGGCGATTCGCGAATCGCCCCTACAATTTTTGTAAATGGTATAATATGAGGTCTGGAGGTGTCTGTCACATGGTACAAACAACAACGTCCCCAACCCAAACCCTTCCCATTCTAGAAAGCGGCGATCGTCTCAGTCGGGCAGAATTTGAACGTCGCTATGCCCTCGTGCCCGCCAATATTAATGCCGAACTCATTGAAGGAGTTGTCTACGTGGCTGCTGCGTTGCGATACAACCGACACGGACGACCTCATAGTTTAATTATGGGATGGTTGATGACCTACGAAGCCGCAAGATCGGGAGTGGAAGTCGCAGATAATACCACTGTTCGCTTAGACGACAACAACGAACCCCAACCCGACGCTATTTTGCGAGTTAACGAAAACAATGGCGGACAATCTCGCATTAGCGAAGACGACTATATTGAAGGCGCGCCGGAATTGATTGTCGAGATTGCATCGAGTAGCGCCTCTTACGATTTACACGACAAACTCATCGCCTACCAACGCAATGGCGTTCGCGAATATTTGGTGTGGTTGGTAGAAGAAAATGAGTTTCGCTGGTACGTTCTTGATGGAGGAAAATACCGCCAACAAGAACCCGATCGCGACTTGTTAAGCAGTCCCTTTTTCCCTGGGTTGCGATTGGATATTTCCGCATTGCTGGCGGGGGATATAGCGAAAGTGTTGTTTGTATTGCAATCTGGGTTAAAATAAGCGATAATATCAGATACGGAAGCAGGTTGACTGACAAAAGCCCTGAAATCTCGTAGGTTGGGTATCGTTCCTCTACCCAACGCCATCAATGCACGGTTGTTGGGTTTTCATGCTTCAACCCAACCTACGAATCTTCCTTTGTTCGTTGATGCGTTGAAAAGGTGTCTGTTACATGGTACAAACAACAACTTCCCCAATCCGAACCTTGCCCATTCTAGAAAGCGGCGATCGCCTCAGTCGGGCAGAATTCGAGCGTCGCTATGCCCTCGTGCCCGACAATATTAACGCCGAACTCATTGAAGGAGTTGTCTACGTGGCTGCTGCGTTGCGATACAACCGACACGGAGTACCTCATAGCTTAATAATAATCTGGCTAGGAACTTACGGAACCCTAACTTCAGGGGTGCAAGTGGCAGATAACGCTACCGTTCGCTTAGATGACAAAAACGAACCCCAACCTGATGTCCTTTTGCGAGTTGAGGAAAACTATGGCGGACAATCTCGCATTAGCGAAGATGACTATGTTGAAGGTGCACCGGAATTGATTGTCGAGATTGCATCGAGTAGCGCCTCTTACGATTTGCACGATAAACTTATCGCCTATCAGCGCAATGGCGTTCGCGAATATTTAGTCTGGTTGGTAGAAGAAAATGAGTTTCGCTGGTACGTTCTTGAAAAAGGAACCTACCGCCAACAAGAACCCGATCGCGACTTGTTAAGCAGTCCGTTTTTTCCTGGGTTGCGCTTGGATGTTTCCGCACTGCTGGCAGGGGATATGGCAAAAGTCTTGTCAGTGTTGCAATCTGGGTTACAATCGTAACAGCAAACCGCGATCGCCTATTTGGTTAGCACGAAAACGCTACCGCGATTGCCTCGTCCAATACGCAAATCGCTGTCGAGATAGGTGGTATCGAGCCAGCCTTGCTGCTGTCCTTCGGGGATGGCAAAATCGAGGGGTGGGTAGTTTTTTCCGGCTTCAATTTCGGCGATGAGTCGAGCGGGAGTGCTATAATCAATTAAGCGTTGGGAGGCGATAATACTGCGATCGAACTTCACTTCTACCCGGCGGTTCGATACGGCTTCAAACCGCGCTGTCACGCTGACGATCCCATCTAAATAGGGAAGACTTTGCACTTCAGCAATGTTGTAGATCCTTGCATCTTTGGGACGCACGCATTGATAGACTTGTCCCAAGCGGACAAACGGCGGTTTTTCGATGCCTAAAATGCCGTTGCTAGTGGTATAAAGCAGTCGCCAATCGCCTTCGAGGAGATCTTTGGCTTCTAAGGGGTTGGGAGTCGGGTTGTAGTCTTCGACTCGAGCGATCGCGGCTAAAATGGCGCGTCGATCGACTTCAGTGGAGACTAAACCGCGATTCTGTCCGGCGATCGCTCTGAGTAGCGTATCTTTTCCGATCGTCATGTTGCCCTCTCCTCAAACATACCGCACTACTTTTAGGATATCAAACTTCACTAAATAAACCAACGTGCGATCGAAGATTGCATTAGGGATGCGATCGCTGCTGGCGAACTGGCGACGCAGTTCCCCTACTGATATTTTACCTGCTGTGGCGATCGCTTGTATAACCGGAGCGAGCAATTCGTCTTTGAGATAGCGATCGCGATCGACAACATTCATCCACAATTGAGCTATTTTCCGCATCCCTTCTGGGTTGCCATTCGTTCCCAAACTCAAGACAATGCGATCGTGTAAAACATGAGTTGGATAGTTAGAAAACAGTCGAAATAAATCTTGATTGAGAGGATTCTCTGGGGATTTCTCAGCCAATGGAGCCGCCATCGGTGCAGTGGATCGCAACACTGCTAGTTCGTGCCACAAGGCTTCGTAAGCAGCGACAACGACTTTCCAATCGAAGGTTTCTCGGGCTCGCCGTCGTCCGTTTTCGCCCATTTTCTGGCGCATTTCGGGATGGTTTGCTAGCTGGGAAATGGCACTAGCGCACGCATCGATATCGATGGCGGTTTCTAATGCAGGCAAACCGATATACTTGCCGTAGGGAATGGCATCAGCAGCAAATTGAGCCGCGAGATCCTCACCGCATCCAGCCGGAGAAAATAGGGTGGGAATTCGGAAGCCATCAACGCGATCGCGGACAGTTTCTTTGTAGCCATTCCAGTCAGAAACCACCGTTGGCAACCCCGCCGCCATCGCTTCAACGGGGGTTAAACCAAAGGTTTCTTGAACGTTATCCGATAGAGAAATAAAAATATCGGAAGCACACCAAATATTGCGGCGAATATCGGGTTTGCGTCCGTCTAAAAAAATGGTTGTCACCGACGGACAAAACAGTTGCGCTCCCTTTTGAAAAGATTCTTCTTCGCCTTTGGTTTCAAACCATCCCGCCTGAATGAGATATAAAGGCGATCGCGTTTGTTGGGCGGCGCGTTCTAGGGCTAAATACATGGGGACGGGATGGGCTTTGGCATACGCAACTAAACGTCCCACAAAAAGTACCGCGATCGCGCCAATGGGAATGTTGAGATCTTGGCGAAGGCGAGCCCGAATTTGCTGCGCCTCTTCACCTTGAGGAAAAAAGTCGCAGTCTACCCCCAAAGGGATAACGGGTAACTGAATGTCGATGGAGGGACGAGATCCGATGCGTTGGGCTAAATACTCGCACCAGTCATCTAACACGCGATCGAAGGTTTCTTTAACCGCATTGGAGGTACAAATTACCGCGTCCCAAGGCTGCAACGGCGCGATCGCCAACTCGCCGATCGCGTTCATCACAGATTTTGTTGCAGTGGTATGTGTCACCCCACAAAAACTATACGATCGCTGGTCGAAAAACCGTCGCTGCCATGCCAAATGTCCGCAACCGGGAGCAGGGTAAAATAGAGTCCCCGCTTGGTTGAGGTTGGGGGGATGGTTTGTCGATAACCATTGGAGATCGCGGGGACGTTCCAGCCAAGGACGAACGCGATCGCAAAACTCTTCAAAGCCTGCTTGTTGCTCGGTATAGCAGTATAATGTTTGTGCTTGTCCGTAGCGAACCAGTCCTTTTAGGAAGCCTTCACCCGCCGCTTGGCGACCTAGCAACCGCGTTCCGGCGGTGCTATATCCTTCACTCACGTAAAAAATGGCGGCGGTGGTTCCCATGAAAAACAGTTCCTAAACAATTGGACTTCAGGTTAATGGTAATATATTCTGTCCCCTTGTTCCCTCTCGATCTTCTCAGGGCTCGTCAATGTTGATGTTATTGGCTCGCAGCAAGGCTTCGAGGCGTTCTACCCGTTGCCGTTCCGCTTCTTTTTCCTGCAATGCTCGTTCTTTTTCCTGCAATGCTCGTTCTTTTTCCTGTAATGCTCGTTCTTTTTCCTGTTGAGCCCGTGCCGCCTCTTCCTCTGGAGTGGGGATCCACTCGAGGTCAGCATCGTAAAAACGCAGCCAAGGACGATCGACTCCTTCATAGTTTCCTCGCCACAATCCCAATCCCAATCCCAGTTCTTCGAGCCACAAGCGGTTCTCCGGTAGGGCTAACTCCCGATAGCGATCGCCCTCTAAATGAAAGACTCGAAAATTCTTGTCTTGGCGGTTGTAAACCACGTAGTACGGCACTTTCAAAATTTGCTCGTACACTTCCCATTTTGTGGGATTTCCATCCTCATCAGATTCAGTTTGCCCCAGATCTTGAGCTTGGGTACTCGGAGACAATAACTCGACAACAATGAAAGGCGTGACTCCTTCTTGCCAAATCACATAGCTCAACCGTAACTCTCGATCTTCGTAGAGTCGAGGTACGCCGACGACTCCAAACCAATCGGGACGTTTGTAGCGTCGCGTATTGTTTTCATCGTAATAGACATTCAGATCCATGGCTGAGAAAACGCGATCGCGCTGGTAAGTACGCGGTACGAAGGTAAGTCGCAGGAGTTCGGCTTGAACAGGATGAAATTGGTCGGGCAAACCGGGTTCTCCTACTTCTTCACTGGGCAAGTCGTACATGGTGGGCAGGGTTTTCTGCCGGGGATAGAACAGGTTAACCATATCGCACCTCAAATTATCGCGGGTTTCAATATCAATTTCCATATTATATCCCAAAATGGAATCGAGATCGACTAAATCTAAAGCCTAATCCAAAGCATATTTAGAAGCGGCGATCGCTTCATGTTTCCTCGGTTTCCATTTCCCGGACGATCGCCATGGTTTCGACGCTGACAGTACAAACTCGCTGCAACAAGTCGATAACGGTTTCTTTGTAGTCGGCGAAGCAGTAGGTATTGAAGCGATCGCGAATGGTGGGATCTCGCGGTTTTTTCTCTTTATATTGGTCTAGAATCCATTCTAGGGCCGATCGGTTCCCCAGTTGGTATTCCCAGGCGATCGCGGGTACGTCTTCTAATGTGGTGGCGGTGTCGAGGATAATTTTACCATCCGGTTTGTCGGCTTTCAACTTGGGTTTGATGTTGCTGGACTTGGTGTCAATGCGATGCAGGGAGTAAGGCGCGATCGTCTCGTAGTTGAGGTGCAGATCCATTAGTTTCTCTCCCCACGCTTTCCACTTCCAGAAGTCAGCGTAGAAGGGAAGTCGCGGAAATTCTCGCTTCAGGTTCAGTTCGTACTTTTTGCGGTAGTTGGGGTTATGAAGAACAGAGTAGGTGTAGTAGAAGATGTCTTCTTTACTGACAGCATCATCGTTGTAATAGGTTTGGAATTGCGACAGTCCCCAGTCGGTGATGTTGTCAATGCGATCGCCGTTTTTGTTGTAACGGTATAAAGGAAGACATTGAGAGTCACCAGTAAAATGATAATCAACCGTTATATTTGCTGACATACAATGAAACGGTTTTGATAAAGGCGATCCCGATAGATAAATCACACGATTATCTCGATCGAACTTGCAACCAAATAACTTAGCATGATGCTGAGTGAGACGATCGTTAAGGACAAAATCAGGATAAAAATATTTAAAAACGAAGGGTCTGTAAAGTTGCTTTACGATCTTAGAAGGCTTCAACTCTACAGTAATCAAAGATTTTAATTTGCTTTTAAGAGACTCGCTCCACTTAACATCATACTTCACAAAGTCGCTGATATTGTCAATCTTGTCTGTAGCAGAAGATTCGCGATATCGGTCAACTTCTAAATTATAGAAGTCAATAAAAAATGCAATTTTATTAACTAATTTATCTTGATGAAAATCGTAAACCCATTCATCTCGATTGCTTTTAATTCCATTTGTGCAAAATTTGTAGATCGAAAAGTTATCCTCAGCTTTTTTGCTTTGTTTATCTGGTACGAGTTTAACAAGTTCTTTGAAATTAGTATCAGCAATATTTATCCAATTGTGGAACTTATCCGGGCGAATATGTTCAAACGAGAGACGATCGAACTTCGTTGTCGCCAAAAAGTGCAACTTTTCCGCCGCCGTTTCCATTTCCGGGCGGCGCGTATAGAATATTTTGCAACCTGTAGAACTAGAATCTTGCTTCTTCACCATAAAGCTAATCGCCACCCCCGTTTGAATGCCAAACACATTGTGCGTCGTCCCCGAAAGTTTGGGATTTTTCCGCACGTCTCCCCCCAGATCGATAATGTAGATCTCGCTAAACTCTCTCGCGACAACTTTCCGAAACCCGTCAAACGTGCGAGCATTGATGAACGAAGAATTGGTGACAAAAGCTAAAATGCCATCCTCGTTGAGTCGTCCCGTCGCCCAACGAAAGAAGCGGGAATACATATCGTAGAGTTTGGTTTTCTGGGCCGTACTCTCGCGAATGTAGCTTTCCTTGATTAACTTATCAATAGCGGGATACTCGCGATTTTTGTTGTTGTCATTTTCGTTTTGTTGGTTAGCATTGTAAGGCGGGTTGCCAATGATAACCGAAATTTTAGCTTTGTTTTGATTTTCGATGCGGGCTGTGTTTTCCACCGTCATCGCAAATAAGTCGAACTGTTTGCCTTCAAAGCTGGTATTGTCGAGCGTGTCCACAAAGCAAATATGATTAAATTCTTCGTACTCCTCCATCTTTTGCTTGTAAGTAAACTCGATATTCAAATTGGCGATATAGTACGGCAAAATCGCCGCCTCGTTGCAGTGGATTTCGTGCTTGTACTTGTGTTCTAACTTGTCTTGGGGAATGTATTCGATTAACTCAGTAACAAAGGTTCCCGTACCCGCCGCCGGATCCAGAATTTCCACGCCCGGATCCGAGAGAAAGGTGTTAAAATGTTCGTAAAGTAAATAGTCCGTACTTTCCACCATGAAGCGAACGATTTCATTCGGTGTATAGACAATTCCCAGGCGATCGGCTGCTTTCGGGTTATAGGCTTTATAGAAGTTTTCGTAAACCGCTTTCAGGAACTTTTGCTTCTCTTGGTGGTTGTAAATATTGGCCGCAGTGCGACGAATGACCGCATAATAGCGCTCGATCGTCCCTAGTGTAGTACGGCGAGTTTTGCCCGTAAAAAAGGTATCGATAACCGCTTGTAACTCGCAGGCGATATTGTTTTCCCGGTGAAACTGCGACTCGTTAAAGATGTTGATAAAAATGTCTTCTGTGAGAATGTGCTGGATCGCCATTTCGCGCACATCTTCTGGAGTCACTTCCGGGTTAATCGACTCTTGACAAATCGTTAAAAACTTGTCTCGGGCGCGAACAAAATCGGGATTCGATCGCGACTGTTCCGCGATCGTCTCTCGTAGGGTTTCTAAAATCGTCGGTAAATCTTCCTTAAAACTCTCGATCGCCTCGCGAAAATCCTTGACTTCCGGGCGAACGTAGTTGATAAACGCATTTAAGGCGCGATCGAAATCATCCTCATCCGACATCGACACGCGCAGGGTTTCCGATCCCCCTTGAATGAGGACGATCGTCTGCGAATCTTCAAATAAAATATTGTCGTCGGGATAGCCTTTTTCGAGTTTCTTCTCAATTTCAGCATCGATATCGTCGTCTTCGTCCTTGCTTTCCCAATATCCCCAATCTAGGCGCAACGCATCTTTTACCGTGCCGTCAGGATACACTACCGTCCCGGTTTTGGTTTTATAATCGAGTTCGGGAACCAGAAAAAAGTCTCGCGTTTTGCAATACTCGTTCAGCAGGGTTTGAAACGCGCCGCGAATCGACGTTTCCTTGCGCGAACCGCCAAAACGGTACAGGCGTTCGACTTCGCTGCGATACTGATGAATGAGATATTTTGACATAACAAAACGCGATCGGATCTTAACGTCAGTTGCCCTCGTTCCCTGGCTCTGCCTCATGTAAAATGGAGGCGGAGCCTCCACAGTTCGTAGCGCCCCGGAGGGACGCTACGAGGGGGAAACTAAGCAGTTTTAAGTAACTATTCTAGAGGCTCGATTGGCGTTTTGGCAACCATTTCGCCGCCAATACTCCCCCAAGTAAACCGAAGAGATGGCCTTCCCAAGAGACCCCTGGTTGTCCGGGAAGAACGCCCCAAACCAAACCGCCGTACAGGAAAATGACGATTAAAGAAAGAGCGATCGCGGCTAAACTGCGCTCGAACAAACCTCGAAACAGCAAAAACCCTAAATAGCCAAATACCAAGCCACTCGCGCCAATATGAAGGGCGGGCGCACCAAACAGCCACACGCCAAAACCGCCAACCAGCATGGAGATCGCGGTGACAACAAAAAAGTCTTTGATGTCGCGCAATAGAACCAGCCAACCCAGGGTAATAAAGGGGAAAGTATTGGCAATTAAATGAGGGAAGTTGCCGTGCAAAAAGGGTACGAGCAAAATGCCGCGCAGGCCGATAACATGACGGGGTAAAATCCCATACTGGTTTAACTGTCCGTCAAAAATAACCGCATCGGCGATTTCAGCTACCCACATCGTCCCCACGAACGCACCGAGGACGATCGCGTGCAGTTTCAACTCGCGGGCGATCGCTTGTTTATCTTCGTTATCCATCTGATAAAATCTGCCACAGAAGCGCTATCTCTAGCTTAGCAGATCTGCAAAATTAAGCACTCTAGCGGGCCGCATCGACGAACGATCGCCACAATTTGGCATGGAACGGATCCTTATGTGTCAGTTCGGGATGCCACTGTACGGCGATGACCCAAGGCCGCAACTGATATTCCATGGCTTCGATAACCCCATCGGCCGATTGTCCCACTAACTGCCAGTTGGGGGGAACTTTGGCGATCGCTTGATGGTGCCAAGAGGCGACCCCGAGTTCGGTCGTGTCCATTATCGCCGCCAGTTGACTTTCCGGGTCGAGGGTGACACAATGGCGGGTAATATGAACGTGACCGGGGGCCAGATCGAGGCGATGCTCGATTTCGGTTCCGTAGCGTTCGGGTAAGTGTACCACCAACGGACAACCGGCCGCGATCGCCTGGATTTGCATCCCCCGACAGACAGCAAACACCGGGAAGGCGCGATCGAGGCTGGCGCGGGCCAATTCTAACTCGAAGCGATCGCGTTCCCCATTCACTTGATGCACTTTGGGATGGTTCGCACCGCCGTACAGCGCCGGATCCGCATCGCCGCCTCCCGTCAAAACCAACCCATCGAGGCGATCGAGCAACTGGGCAATATTAGCCTCTCCAGGGGTCAACAACACGGGCAAACCGCCCGCCTCCCGCACCGCATCGACGTAGTTCGCACCGAGGCTAAATTCGGCTGACTCGTTGCGTTCGTAAGTGGTAATTCCAATCAGAGGCGACATTTCAATGAACAATGAGCAATGAGCAATGAACAATAGGTGCTCGGCCGGAGGCTTTGATATAGCGAACGAATTTGGGGGCTTGTATCCAGGATAACTCGGTCATTAAAAATTAAAAAAGCGATCGACACGGATGCGATCGATCGCTGTTACAAACTCCTAAACTGGGACGAATTAGCGCGTGGGAAACGCTCCCGGACGCACGGACAAGGTTTGCTCCTTACCATCGCGATCGACCGTCACTTCTAAGGTTGCGCCCACTTCGCTGGCTTCGACAATTTCTTGCACTTGGGTGGCATTGTCGATCGCTTCGCCATCGATTTCGACGATAACATCCCCTGCTTCCAAGCCGGCCGATTGCGCGGGAGAATTGGGAACGATGTCCACAATTAAGACACCCGTTTCGCGATCGATCGCCCGATTTCCCGGAAACTGTTCCGATAGTTGCTCTTTGACGGCAGCATTGAGATCTACCATCTGAATGCCTAAGAACGGATGCTCGACACGACCTTCGGAAAACAAGCTGTCAGCAATTCGCAACGCCGTTTCGATGGGAATGGCAAACCCCAAACCCTGAGCGTTGGCGCGGATAGCGGTGTTGATGCCGATGACTTCCCCTTTGTCATCTAGCAGCGGCCCCCCCGAATTGCCGGGGTTGATGGCCGCATCAGTTTGGATGAAGCGCACTCGCTTGTCGTTGATGCCCACTTGAGCGCTCGATCGTCCGGTGGCGCTGATAATGCCCACCGTTACTGTATTGTCGAGCCCCATGGGGTTGCCGATCGCGATCGCCCACTCTCCAGGGACTAAATCCGACGATCCCCCCAACGGCGCAACGGGCAGATCGGTGGCTTCAATTTTCACCACTGCAATATCGGTGAGGGGATCGGTGCCCGCCACTCGGCCTTCAAAAGTACGGCCGTCTTTGAGCTTCACTTCGACCGTATCGGCTCCCTCTACTACGTGGGCGTTGGTGATGATGCGCCCGTCTTCAGCAAAAATGAATCCCGATCCGGTTCCCCGTTCGACGCGCTCTTGAGGGACGGGGATTTCGTCGCCAAAGAATCTTCGTAAAAATGGATTGTCGGGAACGTCGGGCGATACGGTACGCGAGGCATCAATGCGAACCACCGCCGGCCCGACTTTTTCCACCGCTCGGGCGATAAAGTTGGGATCGCTGCTTTTCGTACCCGGCACGGCCAAGGGCGTAGAAGGACGCATGACCACAGGCGTGGCATCGGGGGCGCTCGGCTGAAGCTGGCTTTCCCAATAGCGACTGCCCGCTACGCCCGCACCCGCACCGATGGCGAGCAGGGCGACGTAAGCTGAAATTTGTTTGAACGACCCGCTCATGTTGTTTTTCAAATTCGCTGTATGTTTTTGTTCCTACGTCTAATTTAGCGAACAACTCGCTCGCCGATCGGGAAGAATTCCCCCCTTGTCGGAGAGATATCCGAAAGGGCGAACAGCGATCGCCTTCGCCCCCTGGGTTAAATCCCGAAACGCGATCGCTAACTGGCCGCTGTCCGAGGTACGCCTTCGAGGGCTTCGTCTTCTGTTTCAAAAATCTCGAACACCGAATCCATCATGGTGACTTCAAACACCAGTTTGGCTTCGGGATGGACATTACAGATGCGAAAGCTGCCGTTCACTTTGTCGG
>CAKZKB010000689.1 GCA_937121005.1 uncultured cyanobacterium
GACCCGGACGAAGGTCAAGCGACCGTAGGGGTCAGCCATAACCTTAAACGCCAAAGCCGCAAGCGGGGCTTCGTCGTCGGCGGGGCGCTCGGCGGTTTCGCCGTCGGGAAGCAGCCCTTGAATGGGGGGCACTTCTAACGGCGACGGTAGGTAGTCTACCACTGTGTCGAGCAAGCGCTGCACGCCTTTGTTTTTGAAGGCAGAACCGCAGGTCATGGGGACGAGGGTCCCGGCAATGGTGCCTTTACGCAACAAGTCGCGAATTTCGTCGTTGTCGATTTCCACCTCGCCTTCGAGGTGTTCGAGATATTTTTCCATGAAGGCATCGTCGGTTTCGGAGACGGCTTCGAGGAGTTTTTCTCGGTATTCGTCGGCGAGTTCGCGGACGCTATCGGGGATTTCGGTTTCTTGGATGTCGGTGCCGAGATCGTTGGTGTAGATGAACGCTCTCATGCGTACCAAATCCACGATTCCCTGGAAGTCGTTTTCGCTGCCGATGGGAATTTGGATGGGGACAGCGTTCGTCCGCAAGCGATCGCAGACCTGTTGGTACACTTTGAAGAAGTTGGCCCCGGTGCGATCCATCTTGTTCACGAAGATGATTCGGGGCACTTTGTAGCGATCGGCCTGCCGCCACACGGTTTCGGTTTGGGGCTGCACGCCGCCAACGGAACACAACACCGTAATCACGCCATCGAGGACGCGCATGGAACGCTCCACTTCGATGGTGAAATCGACGTGACCGGGGGTGTCGATAATGTTGATTTGGTGGTCGAGCCAGTTGGTACTAATGGCAGCAGCCGTAATGGTGATGCCCCGTTCCCGTTCTTGCGCCATCCAGTCGGTGACGGCGGTGCCTTCGTGGACTTCGCCGAGTTTGTGGACGATGCCCGAATAAAATAGGATGCGCTCGGTGGTGGTGGTTTTTCCGGCATCGATATGAGCGGCGATACCGATGTTGCGAATTCGTTCTAGCGGGATGGTACGGGCCACTATTCCCTCCTTTTGCGTGCGACTGCCGCCTTCTGGCAGTTCGGACTGGCGCGATCGCCCCTTGGGGCAGCGATCGGCAAGGCTTTCTTATTATATGTTAATATTTGTCTTAAGTTTTGTTGACAAGCGCCTTTTTTTCTGGCACTCGCCCCCTCCCTTAATACCGATAGTGGGCGAAGGCTTTGTTGGCTTCGGCCATGCGGTGCGTTTCTTCGCGCTTGCGGATGGTATTTCCGGTTTCGTTGGCCGCATCCATCAGTTCGTTGGCCATTTTTTGGGCCATGGATTTGCCCGATCGCTTCCGGGAGGCATCGATCAGCCAGCGCAACGCTAGCGCTGTGCCGCGATCGGCTCGCACCTCCATCGGCACTTGGTAGGTGGCCCCACCCACCCGGCGGGCTTTCACTTCCACCAAAGGCGTGGCATTGCGCACCGCCGTCTCGAACAATTCCAACGGTTCCGATCCCGTGCGTTCGGCGATAATACTCATGGCATCGTAGACGATGCCCGAGGCCAGAGATTTTTTGCCGCAGCGCATGACGCGGCGCACCATCATGGTGACTAAGCGGCTACTATAAACTGGGTCGGGAGGAATCGGACGTTTTTGAATGACTTGACGGCGGGACATAACGATTTTGGATTTTGGATTTTGGATTTTGGATTGTTTGAGCGATCGGCTCGGGATGTCAAGTGACGTTGTTCGCACCTAAACATCGCACTCAAACCTTACTTCGGTCGTTTGGCTCCGTATTTGGATCGCCCTTGACGGCGATCTTTGACACCCGATGTATCGAGGGTGCCGCGCACGATATGATAGCGCACTCCGGGCAAATCTTTAACCCGACCGCCGCGAATCAGGACGACGGAGTGTTCCTGGAGGTTGTGGCCGATACCGGGGATGTAGGCTGTGACCTCGAACCCAGAGGTCATCCGCACCCGTGCCACTTTCCGCAGGGCCGAGTTCGGTTTTTTCGGGGTGGTGGTGTACACGCGAGTACACACGCCGCGACGCTGGGGGCAGCTTTTCAGGGCGGGGGACTTAGTTTTCTTGTGGGCTTTCTTGCGCTCGCTGCGGATGAGTTGCTGAATGGTGGGCATATTCGGCGCTGGCCTGTATGATAACGACTCTGTAATTTTGCAACAGCTTCTTAGCTTAGCATGGGGCGATCGTCGCTGTCAACACTTTATTCATGTCGCGCCCGCACAGACGAGAGTCGCGGTTCGTACTCAGCTACAACCTAGACCGTGCAAGGGTTTCAAGACAAGGCTTTACCCCGAAGGCGCGATCGTGGTACAATTGTAGTAATTTTAGGCATGACGGACATGGGTTTGCGGCGATCGCTGGTGCGATTAACAATCGGTAGCACGGTTTTGTTAGGTAGTTTGGCGTTTCCCCCTTTGGTTGCTGGAGAAGGCGTGATTTGGGGAACGCTGATGACCACTGCTTTAGCCAGTGCAGCCGCAGGGAATACCGCTAATGCGATCGATGCCTTATTTTTAGAAGGGGATGAGGACGATCGCGTTTCGTTAGCCTGTTGCTAGCTGTAGTAACTTTGTAGATAACCATCAATTTTCTTTCAACTTAGGACACACCTCAAAATGTAAGTTGGGAGCCATAAAAACACACATCAAAATTGGCAAAAAAGTTAGTTCGCCCTAAAATAATACCATTTTCCGAAAATCATGTTACATCTTGAATTGGGCAAACGCCGTTTGCCCCTACACGGACATTCTCATCTAAGGGTATCGCTTTCCGTCAAGCATTTTGGGTAATCTCCTGTTTCATTTCTATGAATTTCATAAGTTGTTGTTCCGATCCATGAGAATTGTGTACCGCAGCGATAATATCTGCGGCTTCATCTTCTAATACCAATCCTTCCTCTTTGGCTAATTCAGCCATGAGAAAATACACCAATTGAAACCTTTCAGCCCGAGATAGCTGTTGAACGCGATCGAGCAATTCAGAATTTGCCATGAGAGATCTGTGAGAATAAAACCTATGTTTGATTATATCAGTATTTAAGTGTCAGGTCAAAAATTCGTAACTCGACGAATAACCATCAATTGTCACTCATCCAGTTCGGAAACGCGATCGCGCTCGTACTGTTCGATTAAAACACCGATAATATCCATCAGCGATGCTAAAGGGTGTTCTTCGTCTTCCCCCACCTCATCAATGAGGCGATCGAGCCACTCCACAAGCTGTTGATAGCTTTCCTCGTCGTGGGGAACGGCTAACCGATCGGCTAGGGGTTGCCATACTTTTTGGGTTTCATCAATACTCAACATTTTTACTCTCTCCAGTTTCCTCGATTGTACTCTTCATGGATCAAAATAGCTCGGATATAGAGTTTCTGTCGATTGTAGTGAATGGCAGCAATCAGCCGGACTTTGTTTCCACCGATATCAAATACAGTCAAATTGTCAACGCGATCGGCACTAGGAAATTCCCTCCGGAGTTCGGCAAAAGAATTAAACGTTCCTGTTTTGACAATTTTATACCAGCGTACTAAGGCACTTTTTGTCTCTGGATACTTTGCTGCAAATTCATTCAGGCGTTTTCGAGTAATGACGTGCATAATCGAACCGATCGGGACTCACCTATCGCAACTTACAGTCGATCGCTTGTAGAACAGGTAGCCTGGGGTTGTCCCGATCGTTGATGGTTGATAGAAATTGATTGCTATGGATATAATAAGCTATTGTAGCATAAGGAGAAGCTAGTGACGATCTCTCTAACGAAAACCGAAACCGCTTTACGCCTGTGGACAGTCTCAGAATACCACCGTATGGCCGAAGTCGGTATCCTGCAACCCGACGATCGCGTCGAACTCGTCGCCGGACAAATTCTCCGTAAAATGAGTCCCCAAAAAACACCCCACGCCGCAGCGATAACCCGGTGCATTCGCATCTTTAGCCAACGTTTCGGCGATGCAGTTTTGGTTCGCAGCCAACTTCCTGTCACCCTCAACACCTACTCCGAACCCGAACCCGATATCGCCATCGTTCGCAGGGATCCTCGCGACTATCTCGACGCACATCCCACGCCAACAGATGTCTATTTAATTGTAGAAATTTCTGACACCACTTTAGAACGCGATCGCGGCATCAAAGCCACCGAATACGGACGATCCGGTATTGCCGAATACTGGGTTTTGGATGTCAAAAATCGCCAACTGCACGTCTTTCGCCAACCGGGCGATCGCGGTTACGAACAACAGGCGATCGTCCCCGAAACCGAATCTATTTCTCCGGTCAAATTAGGGGACGATCGCGTTTCCGTGCGAGATATCTTACCTCCAATCTAAAAAATTGGGAACTGTAGATGGAAAGGACAAAGGTAAGGATTCAGGTATGCTAGGGTAAACGGGTCTAGAAACCCGGTTTCTAAAAGGAAAAACTCGGATTTTTTCCGGCTATAAGCGAGAAACCGGGTTTCTCTGTACCACCTGAATGCTTACGGACAAAGAAAAGAGTTTCCAGTAAACTTCTACTAGAAACCCTTTCTCGGTGCTAGGATTTTTGGCGTTCTTCAATCAGCGAAATCGCCCGACTGACGCTTTCGGGGAGCACCACCACTAACCCATCCGTTTTCACCTTATCCAACCCCGTGCGAATGGCTTCGGTTTCGTCGAGGATAATTTTATAGTTAAAATCGGAGTTAACGCGCTCGATGCCTTTGGCGATCAGATCCGCCGCTTCCCCTCGGGGTCGCCCTCGGGTGTCGTCGTCCTCTTTAACGATAACGTAGTCGAACATTTGCGCCGAAAGTTCGCCGAGTTGGATAAAGTCTTCATCGCGACGATCGCCGGGCCCCCCAACTACGCCAACGCGATCGCCGGGCCAGTTGTTGACAAACCCGCTCAACGCCTGATAACTAGCTGCATTATGGGCGTAGTCTACCAAGGCATGATACTCGCCCAAGTCGAACAAGTTCATGCGGCCGGGAGTCTGTTCGGCCGAGGGGATAAAGGTCGAAAGTCCGGCACAGATCTGTTCGGCCGTGACTCCCTGACAGTAAGCTGCTAAGCTGGCAGCTAAAGCGTTGGCGATCGCGAACATTGCCCGACCTTTGAGAGTCAGGGGCACCTCCACTGCTTCTAGCAAGCGTACCGTCTGTTCGCCGTCGCGGATCGCTAAAAATCCCTCTTCGTACACCGCCGCGATCCCGCCATTTTCGACGTGCGATCGCACCAGTTCGTTATCCGAGTTGGTGCTGAAATAGGCGACTTTCGCCTTCACCTTCTCCGCCATGGCCGAGACTAGGGGATCGTCGGCGTTGAGGACGGCGTAACCATGCTTGCTAGCGGTTTCGGCCACCACTGCTTTTACTTTCGCCATCTGTTCGATGGTGTCAATATCCCCCAGACCCAAGTGATCGGCCGCCACGTTGAGCACCACGCCCACATCGCAGCGATCGAAGGCCAAGCCTGCCCGCAGGATACCACCGCGAGCGCTCTCGAGCACCGCCACTTCCACCGTCGGATCTTGTAAAATCAACTCCGCACTCTGCGGCCCGGTATTATCCCCTTTTTCCACTAGGAAATCGCCAATATAAATGCCGTCGGTGGTGGTATAACCGATGATTTGCCCGGTTTGCTTGAAAATATGAGCCGTCAAGCGAGTCGTGGTGGTTTTACCGTTGGTGCCCGTAATCGCCACAATGGGAATGCGGCTGGAGGTTCCCGGCGGAAACAGCATTTCCATCACCGGAGCCCCGACATTGCGTGCTTTGCCCTCGCTAGGACTGACGTGCATCCGAAAACCCGGTGCAGCGTTGACTTCGACCACCACGCCATCGACTTCGCGCAGGGGGCGGGTGATGTCCGGCGTAACCACATCGAGGCCCGCAATGTCGAGACCGATGACTTTCGCTACCCGTTCGGCCAGCCAGATGTTTTCCGGGTGGATTTCATCGGTGCGATCGACCGCAATGCCCCCGGTACTCAGGTTGGCCGTGGCTCGCAAATAGGCAATTTCCCCCTCGTGGAGAATGGTATCGAGGGAAAATCCCTGGCGGCCCAGCCAGTGCAAGCTCCCTTCATCGACTTTGATGCGCGTCAGGACGTTATCGTGACCCACGCCCCGACGGGGATCGCGGTTGGTTTCGTCGATCAGTTCTTGCACCGTCGATCGCCCGTCGCCGATGACATGGGCGGGAATGCGTTCGGCCACGGCCACCAGTTTGCCGTCTACCAACAGGATCCGGTGGTCGGTGCCCTCGTAAAAACGCTCGACGATGACCGATCGCGTTTTCGACTCCTCGCTGGCGCGATCGTAGGCCCGTTCGGCCTCGTCCCAACTCTGAACATCGATGGAAATGCCCCGGCCGTGGTTGCCATCGAGGGGTTTAATCACCACTGGATAGCCCCCAACATCGGCGATCGCGTCTTCCAACTCATCGAGATAGTGAATCAACGTCCCCCGAGGGACGGGAATTCCCGCATCTTCGAGAATGCGCTTCGTCCCCTCTTTGTCGCACGCCAGTTCCACCGCCAAAATGTTGCTGTGGTGAGTCAGCGTCGCCTGCGCCCGTTTGGCCCGCGCCCCGTATCCGAACTGAATCATCGCCCTGGCCCCCAACTGGAACCAAGGAATATTGCGGCGATCGGCTTCATCTACCAGGGCTTCGGTACTCGGCCCCAAAGCCGACTCGTATTTGAGCTCGATCAAATCTTGTAAATCGCGATCGAGTTCCCCCCCTAGATAGTATCCGGTCTCCACAATACTCTGACAGAGGCGCACCGCCGCCCGTCCCGCATAGCGCCCGGCCCGCTCGTCTACATACTCGAAAACCACCTGATAGATGCCCGGCGTGGACGTTTCCCGCGTCCGTCCGAACCCGGCCGACATTCCCGCCAGTTCTTGCAACTCCAGCGCCACGTGCTCGACGATATGGCCCATGTACGTGCCGTCCTTGACCCGGCTGAGGAACCCGCCCCGACAGCCCGGAGAGCAAAAGTGCTCCACCAGACTGGGTAAGGCTTCTTGCAAGCCCTCGTAAAAGCCGGGAATTTCGTTAGACGGCTTCTCGGCAAGATCTTCAAGATCCAAGCGCATGACGATCAGCTTCTTGCGTCGGATGCTCCAGTAATTCGGGCCGCGTAGGGTGAGAACTTTGAGAATTTTCATGGGGAAATATCGGTTAAGCCGGAAGCGGTCGATCGCACTATCGCTGCCTACCGTACCAATGACGGGCAGATGCAGGTTAAAGACGCACGTCTTATTGTAGTTTCAGATGCCACCGGACGGGCAAGCTGTTCGTGGCGAACAAATTAGGTGTTAGGTTTTAGGTTTTAGGTTCGAGGGGTGAGGTGCGAGGTTCGAGGTGCGAGGTCTGAAGTTCGAGGTTCGAGGTCTGAGGTTTTATCCCCCTTGTCTCCTTGTCCCCTTGTCTCCTTGTCTCCCCCTCCCCTTGTCCCCCCTAATCCCTAATCCCTAATCCCTAATACCTAATCACGCACTCATGCGCCGATCGGGACGAACCACGCAGCGATCGTTGGTGTCGTAGCGATCGCCGTGTGTCAGCAGGTGAACGCGCAGGTCAAACAGGCTTAAGGGGTCGCTGGTGCCGATTTCGGCGGCGTTGGTGTAGGAGAGTTGCCCCGGATCGATGATGGTGACAGCACCTTTACCCAAGACTTCCAGCAGGCCGTCGCCGTCAAAGATGGCACAGGTGTCTTCGTCGATGCCCACGCCCAGGCGATCGGGATGGTAAGCTAGGGCTCCGATCAGTCGGGCCACGCGATTGCGGTTGTGGAAGTGCTGATCGACGATCGCTTGCGGGATCATGCCCAGGCCGGTGGTCAAGTCCACCAGGGAACGGTTGGGAGATTCGCCGCTACCGCCCCCGGCAATCATGTGATGGCCCATGACGGCGGCCCCGGCGCTAGTGCCCGCGAGTACCAACTGCCCGAGTTTGACTTTCAGCCGCAACTTTTCGATCAAGGTGGTGTCGGCCAGCAGGCTGCACAAGCGCAACTGATCGCCCCCGGTCATAAAGACTCCGGTACATTCTTCCAGGTAGTCTTGCCAGAGGGGATCGTCAGCTTGCGATCGCTCCCGAATGTCGAAAGTTTGGATGGACTTGGCCCCCATATCCTCAAAAATGAGGCGGTAGCGATCGCCAATGGCGGCCGGTTCGCGAGACGCGCAGGGCACGATGCCAATGCAAGCGTCCGTCGCGCCCGCCCGCGTAAAAAATGTATGTAGAATTTCGCGTCCGTGTACCTTATCTTCCGCGCCACCGATCGCTATAATGGTTGTTTTCGTAGATTGGGGCATTCTCGGTTCGAGGGCTAGAGGGTCTAATTGCAGCATATATCGCGATCGCCGATATCCGCGCTCGCCGGGGATTCGATCGCCGCAGGCTCGGAGGCAGCCGGGGAGCGAGTGCGTGCGGCCAACAAGTCAGGGAAACATTTAACCAAACTTTCAGCCTTTTCGCAACTCTTGACGCTGTTAGGTGGCGATCGCCGGCCGGATGGTGGCACGGACAAGCTAAAATTGTTGAGTCGAGTTCCCCCATCGGGGAAAAGGGGACTTTGGCTTGCCACCGCAAAAATTCCTCGTATGATGTATTTGAAGATACAAACGCGACCCCCCAAAGTCAATTAAGTATTGTTAAGTCCGGTGGCAATCGGGGCCCTGTCCGGGGGCCGCCGCGATACTCGAGAGGAGAATCCATGCTAGGGACGCAAGACAAACCACTCGCCGATATGTTTCGTCAAATGGGCGGAAGCGCGTTCCCGCCCGCCGTCGAAACCTTCGATCGCGGCAAAACCATCTTTTTTCCGGGGGATCCGGCCGAGCGCGTTTATTTCCTGCTCAAAGGGGCAGTAAAGCTGTCGCGGGTCTACGAAGCGGGAGAAGAAATTACCGTCGCCCTGCTGCGCGAAAACAGCGTGTTTGGGGTGCTGTCGCTGATTACGGGACACCGCTCCGATCGATTCTATCACGCGGTGGCCTTCACCCCCGTCGAGTTGCTGTCGGTGCCCATCGAACAAGTCGAAAACGCCCTCAAAGACGATCCCGACCTGTCGATGCTGATGTTACAGGGGTTGTCGTCGCGGATCCTCCAGACGGAAATGATGATCGAAACTCTGGCTCACCGGGATATGGAGTCGCGCTTGGTCAGTTTTCTGCTAATATTGTGCCGCGATTTCGGCCAGCCCAGTAGCGAGGGGATTACCATCGACTTGAAACTGTCTCACCAAGCGATCGCCGAAGCCATCGGCTCGACGCGCGTCACCGTCACCCGCTTGCTCGGTGACTTGCGCCAAAAAGAGCTCATCTCCATCCACAAAAAGAAAATTACCGTTCACGACCCGGTGGCCTTTAGCCAGCAGTTTGCCTAGGTCAATAACCCCGCCCTAAGAGGGACGGGGCTTGGATAGACAACCAACTATCCCAGGTTTGACTAGATCGCGGGCCCGTTTCTGGTACGCACTTCCGGGTACTTCCCTAGCCCGGACACACTGCAAGGCTGTGTTGTCAGTCGCTTTCAGAAAGGACATCTTGAAACGGGGGATCGAAGGGACGAACCTAACGGTTCAAATACTCTCTCTCAGAGGATTATCTCCATGTTAAGAGTACCTGTTTTATCGCCTGCTGGCGAACCGTTAATGCCCACTAAAGCATCGCGAGCCCGCCGTTGGGTACGTGACGGTAAAGCCCGGATCGTCACCAACGATCTGAACCTGTTTGCCGTTCAACTTCTCGAAACACCATCGGGAACCGAAACCCAACCGATCGCGATTGGTGTAGATCCAGGCAAGTTGTTTAGCGGGATTGGTGTGCAGTCGAACCGAGCCACAGTGTGGCGGGGTCATCTAGACCTACCCTATCCTAAAATCCGCAAACGGATGGAAACGCGGCGCAT
>CAKZKB010000690.1 GCA_937121005.1 uncultured cyanobacterium
TAGCCGTTGTAGCCGTTGTAGCCGTTGCCCGTGTAGTTGTAAGGCGTGTAGGTGTAGCCCGTCGAACCCATAGGAATTTGGGGAGTTGTGCCGTTGCCCGCACCCAGGGGATAGGTGTAACCCGTGCTACCAGGGGCAGCGTAGGGCGTGTTGCCCGCCGCCGTATTGGAGTTAGGTGCGGGGGCAGCCTCAGAGGACGAGGCGGCAGCTTCAGCTTCGGCTCGGGCCTGGGCTTCTTCTGCTAGTCGGGCCTGTTGCTCGGCGACCTGTCGGGCGGCTTGTCGCTCGTCTAGGGCCTGTTGCAACTGGTTGGGGGGTCGGGCTGTGCTGTTGGCTTCGCTGGGGCCGAGGAAACTTTCTAGGGGAGAGGGGGTGCGATCGCGGCCGTTGTCGGTCGCGCCATAGTTGGCGAACAAGCCAACGGGGGTTAAATCGGCGAAGGCATTATCGCGATCGCCCCCACTGTTGCCAGAACTTAAGAAGTTGTTGGCATTGTTGCGTCCGCTTTCGACGAGTGCGTCTAGGGGGTTACTCGACTCTTCGTCCCTATCGTTGTTTTCGGGTAAGGGCACGGGTAGGGCGACCGGCCGCTCTGCCTCTTGCGATAAAATTCGATCGATGACATCGGAACTGTCAATTTCGGCGGCCATAGCCCGCTCTTCGTCTGACAAACCTTCGTCGCGATCGGCGGCGATCGCTTCAGCTAGCGCATCTGGGGTTTCGACGGGGCGACTGAAATATTCCCAGGCTAGCAGTCCCAAAGCCGAGATGATGGCGGCGGCTCCCCACACTTGGGGTTGAACCAAGCGCCGCAGTTGGGCTTTGAGATAACGCACGGAGGCACTTTGCAGTTTGTCGGACATGGGTTGGTGGGGCGCGATCGCGTCTCTACACACTACTTCTATGGTAAAGCCGAATTGAGGAAAACGCACCGCCCTCAGTCGGCAACTTTAAACAATCTTTATGTCTGTACTCGCCAACGATGTGCTACGCGGTTGCCTGATTGTGTCAGAATAGGTAAAATTCGCCCCTCAGTCGATTGGCTAGCCCCAGGCTCGAACTGCCTATGAATACCGTCGATCTCGATGGTTCGGAACGCGATCGCCTCGCACTGGAGCGAGTCATGTATTTCGGTCGCCGTTTCGGACAGCAACATTTGATTTTAGCGTCCCACGCGGCGTTCCCGTTGGTACTCACGCCGGATTTACTGTACCAAATTTGGGCGACGTTCGTTCCGCAAGCGCCTTGGGTGGCGGTGGCGCAAGTGTTGTTGTCGTCGTTGTGTCGAGAAGTGGGATACGAAATGTATGAAATGGAGTTGGCGACGCGCACTTTGTTGTTGCGGGAGTTGAAAGCGGACGATCGCTTTGGAGAACGTCGCTTGCGAGAGTTAGGGGAGTTTTTATTGTACTACGTGGGCGAACGGCTGACAGGAAGCGATCGCCAGACGGAAAATTTGCGCCAAGTGCAAGAGTGGAGTGCGCTAGGTACGCTGGATCCGCAACAGTTGGCGCGGGAAATTGCAGCGAAAATGCGCGACTATTACCAGCAGGGCGATCGGGCAGAATTGTTACAGTTAACGGCAATAACCGCAGATTTTGAGGAGTCTTTAGTGGATGCGGGATGCGATTATTTATTGATTTATGCCAAGGGAATGTCGAGTCACTTGCGCGGCGAGACGGAACGCGCTCGACGAGAGTTTGAGACGGTATCGACGGCGGAGTTAGAGGAGAAAAATTTGTTAGTTCCTAGTGAGTATCGCGATCGGGAATTTGCAACAACTATCAACTTAATGGAAAAATTGGAACTTCCTGAAGGGGCTGTACCACTGAGTTCTCCTTTTTATATTGAAAGAGACCATATTGAAGAATTTTGCTATAAAATTATCGTTCAGCCTGGTTCACTTCTTCGGATTAAAGCTCCTCAAGAAATGGGAAAAACTTCTTTGATGTTGCGGATACTCGATCGATGTAAAAAGAAAGGCTATCGAACCGTATATCTTCGATTAAGAGCTATCGATCGCCGAATTCTCGACAATTTAGATAGTTTTCTGCAATGGCTTTGCCAGGAAGTCGGACGAAAACTCTTGCTAGAAGATAAACTATCTGAATATTGGGATGGGGTGCTTCTTAGTAGTATTTCAAATTGCAACGACTACTTTGAAAGACACCTTTTGCCAAGTAGCCATCTTCCTCTGGTTTTGGGTTTGGATGATGTCGATCGTGTGTTTGAAGGAGAAACTGCCCAAAACTTTTTTGGTATGTTGAAAACCTGGCACGAATATGGTAAAGACAAAACGCTATGGAAAAAGTTGCATATGGTAATTGCCTACTCGACGGATGTTTACACTCTTTTAAATATTAGCCGATCGCCTTTCAACGTGGGAGAAGCTGTCGAACTTCCTGATTTTAATAGTAAGCAAGTTCAGCATCTCGTTCAACTGCACAAACTGAACTGGGACGACTCTCAAGTTAACTTGCTTATGGAAATGGTTGGGGGACATCCTTACTTAATCAGGCAAGCACTCTATCAAGCAGTGTCTAGGCAGCTATCCTTTAACGATATCTTGTCAAAGGCTCCAATCATGTCTGGAATTTACCAAGATCACCTGCTAGGGCAGTTGGTAAACCTTCGCGTAAATCTAGACCTGACAACTGCTTTTGAAAAAGTAGTATTGAGTAAAGATCCTATACAGCTACCTCGGATCGAAACTTTCAAACTCCTAGAGATGGGTCTAGTAAAATTGGAAGGAAACTTAGTAAAACCTAGATATGAATTGTATCGCCTGTTTTTTAGTCAAATTTATTCTGGAAAATCAATTAGAATCAATAAGTTTTTCAAAAAAAACACATCAGGGTTTCATGTGTTTGTGGACGAAAACGAATCCTGGGAGAGAGATAACCCTCACAAACCTCTTCAAATTCAAAAACGTACATTTTTTGATCGCCTTCTCAAAATGTTGGGTATCGATCGCGACTAAACATTATCGCTTGGTATTTTTTCTGGAGAAGCCTCGATCGAGATCGCAACTGGTGTATAATCAAATAAAATCTTTGTCCAGTAACCAACTCAACACCTTAATGTCAACCTCAATGAACCCAGGGATCGTCAAACTCTTTATTCAAAGTGGCGTAATTGTAGGAGTAATTGCCTGTTCTACAACCATTCCTCCGTCCGCAGGAATCGCAAGTTTGATTGGGGCTCTTGCTACAGCTAGCGGTTCGACGGTTGGAGGTGCCGCAGGTAGTTTTTTGGCGAATATGTTGGAAAATGTAGGCGATAATTTCTGCCAGAAAAATGGTAAAGAAGCATTTTTAAGAAATCTATCGGGAGTAACGGGAGAAGCTATTGCAGCAATTGTGCGCTCTGAAATTAAGAATTTACCAACTTTTCCAGTATTAAGTCGCGAGAAGTCACAGCTAAAAAAGCTGGCAAATTTTACATCAAAAAAATGGTATAAAGTCTTGAATAATAACTCTCAATGGCAAACTCAAGATGTTAGCTATAAAGATTTGGGTATTCAAGAAATTGATTTACCTAAATATTTTTTGAACGATCCCAGTCAATTCGACAAACTGAGTGCGCTAACTGAACCCATTTGGCAAGAAATCTTGCAAGATTTAGCGAAGATCGCTAACGTTCAAATACCACACTCGTCTATTTCTAGCTGTGCCAAGCAACTTCATCTTGATTTCTCAAAAGAATTACGCAAAAGTCTAGAACGGAAAGGTAAAGAGGCTTTTGAAGAATTATCTATGCTAGTTTGGGAAGAGTTGTATCAAACGATTAAAAATAACCAAGCAGAGATCCTTCAGAAACTTGATGTATTAGAAAAAAAAGATCTTGGTATTTCTGATGAGATAGAATCGATTTCTGTAAAATTGCAGCAATCGATCGATGGATGCCAGCGTATCGAACACACCCAAAGAGTTTTCCTCAGTCAGTTTTCATTCAAAATTTGCAGCCGAATTGAAGAGGTAAAGGCGATCGCAGCTAAGAACTTAGCTTTGTCTGAAGAGATGGCTAAAGATGTGGAGGAAGTCAAGCAAGGAACCCGACAGTTGTTGCAAATGTTCTCTAAACCAGAAACGAGCGATCGTCCGCTTTCCTCATCTCCAATACCTGCATCTCAAGTCTTCAACTTGTTAATGACGTTAGACTTCGAGACTCAATCTCAACTGGTTGGGGAGATTACAGAACGCGATCGAATTGCTTCCTTTCTCGTCCATGGAGGATTAGCTTGCGGACAGAGATATTTAGTCAAACGTTTGTGTCGCCTGCAACGGAAATGGCATCTCTACAGTCCGATCAAAATCGATATGTACAGCAATGGGGTTGGTATTGCCATTCCTCACATTTGGCAGCAAATTGGCTCCAATTTTAATTTACCTGCAATGGCGAAAGAAGATGAAATCCTCGATCGCATCCGTTCGTTCTGGCACGAGCGAGATGTTATTATGGTTTTCTACGCCGTCGATAAAATGCTCCCCAAAGATCTCGATGGCTGGATCGAAGAATTTTGGCAACCGTTGGTCGATCGCTGCTATTGCGAGAGCGATCGCGTCTCCAATCATTTACTCATGTTTTTGGTGGACGACTGTGGTAAAATTTGCCAGTCTGGGGTAAAATTGTCCTCCAACTTCAATGCAGTCAACACAGCCTTGTTTTTAGAAAAACGTCCTTTGCTGCTCAAAGGCGAACCGGGATGCGGAAAAACCCGCCTCGCACAAGCGGTTGCGTGGGAACTCGGTTGGCTCGATTCTTACTATCCCTGGTATATTAAATCCACCACGCGAGCTAAAGATGGATTGTATATTTACGATGCAGTGAAACGACTGCAAGACGCTCAACTTTCTGGGAGCAACAGTCCGTTACAAAATGAAGCGATTCAGCGTTTGAACAACGAAAATCATGAAGCCTATATTCGCTATGGCGAGTTAGGAAATGCCTATCAAAGTTCGCAGAAAGCCGTCGTTTTAATTGACGAAATTGACAAAGCCGATATTGATTTTCCTAACGATCTCCTGCGAGAATTAGACGAACAGGAATTTACCATTGAGGAAACGCGATCGCTAATTAAAGCGAATACTCCTCCGCTTGTCTTTATCACCAGCAACGACGAAAAAGACTTACCCGATGCCTTTTTGCGTCGCTGTTTGTTTTTCTATATTGAGTTTCCGAAAACAGAAGAGTTAAAGCAAATTGTGAAAGCGCATTTTCCTGAGTCTGGCGGCGATCTTGTTAGTGCTGCGGTCGATCGCTTTTGTCAGTTGCGAGATTTGATGCAAAACAAAGGCTACAAAGGCAAAAAAGTAACCACCAGCGAACTGATTGATTGGTTTTACCTTTTAAGTAGCGATCCCGACGAGAAAAGTACAGCCAACCAACTGCAACAATCGCTTCCGTTTCCAGAAGTGCTGTTAAAACGCATCGAAGATCGAGATTTACTCACTCAATTAAATCCGTAACCCTTCAGATATGCTAGGCTAAACGGGTGTAGAAACCCGGTTTCTTGCTTATCGCCAGACAAGACTCGGTTTTATCCTTTGAGAAACCGGGTTTCTGGCTGTCACCTGAATGCTTACGTCAATTCAACAAGGAATTTCGCATGATGACCCCAGATTTTTTACCGTTACTGAATTTATTTAACTATTTACGCGATCGCCTGGGATGGGTACTCGGAACGAGCGACTATCTCGCTGTTGTGGAAATGATAGAAGCTGGAATTAGCGTCTCCAACTGCGAAGATGTCAGAAAAATATGCAGCTTACTCTGGGCAAAATCTCCTCAAGATATCGAACAACTTAACCAACTGTTCGATCGCTTAGTTGCAGCCAACATTCCCAAGCGAGATGCCGCGATCGAGAACTTATTTTTGTCTCAACCCAAAACCGAATCACCGCCACCTGTTTCGACGAAAGGTCGATCGAAACCGCCAAAACCTCCCTCCCCTGTCAAATCAAAAGACACGACTTCTACTCCCAGTGGCGATCGCGAACTGAGTCCCGAACCTGTTGTTAAAGTTCAACAAGTTAGAAAAGAACAGTTAAATTTAATCCCTGCGTTTACATTGCGACAAGATTATTTTCCCGTCACGCGCCGTCAAATGAAACAAAGCTGGCGGTACTTACGTCGTCCCATTCGAGAAGGCGTTCCTACAGAATTGGATCTGGATGCAACGGTACAAAAAATCCTGCGAGATGGGATTTTAAGCGCACCCGTTCTCGTTCCGCGACGCACCAATCGCACCGATCTAATTTTGTTAGTCGATCGCCAAGGATCGATGGTTCCTTTTCACCAACTCTCGCAACAACTCATCGAAACCGCAGAACGCGGCGGACGACTGCGACAAACCAATGTTTACTATTTTCATAACTGTCCCGATCGCCTTCTGTTTCAAAATCCGGCATTATGGCAAGGACGAGCGATGGAAACTGTTTTAGCAGAAGCCGGACGCGGTGCTGTTATACTGATTGTTAGCGATGCTGGAGCCGCCAGAGGATTTTACAATTCCCAACGCATTGAGACAACTCGGGATTTTATCGAACAGTTGCGACGATCGCTGCGTTACTTCGCTTGGTTAAATCCCATGCCAGAAGAGACTTGGAAGGGAACAACGGCTGAAGAGATTGCTAAAATTGCCCCCATGCTATCTTTAAATCGGCAAGGCTTAAACGACGCGATCGCGATCTTGCGCGGCCGTCTGGTAACAGGTGTATAGATCGTTCGGAGAACCCTGCTACTGATAGCAACACCCAGAGAGTGATTTCCTAACAAGATCTAGCCCTGATTTAACAGAAGAGGGATACCTACCCATTACCCATAATTTTGAAGTTTGAACTGGAGCTTAAGGAGCGCTGAAACGCTTCCCATTTTGCCAGGGCATCGGGATCGGAAGAAGCTCCCCGTTGCAGTAAAATGACTCCATCGCGAAAGCCGACGATGCCGTATTGGTTGCTGCTGCTGAGTGCATTAATGGTCGGTATCATGGTTTCTAAACGGAGGCGATCGTATTTAAAAGCGCTTTGATATTCTTTTAACTGCCACAAATCCGCGATCGCGTACTCGACTTCTACGACCTCTCCTGCATCATTTCTGACCTGCAAGGCGGGAAAGCGCAGCACTTGTCGCCGCCCGGAAACGTGAGGGATAATGTAGGTTGTGGCTGAAACTCCGGCATCTTCAGGAATGCGATCGAGGAGAGGATAAATTTGCGCCGCGTGCTGCCATTGGCGATGCAAGGGAACGTAAACCCAGGGCGAGATGGAGTCGGGAATCGCAAAAGAAAGGGTGCGATTGGGGTTCGACAGTAGGGTAATGGCAAGCGAAAGAGCAATACAAGACAGCCAAAAGCGACGAAAATAGGGATGCTTAAACCACTGCGGATGTTGCGACCACCAGAGAATGGCTCCGTAGAACAATCCCGGAACCACCGCCATGGCGTAGCGAATGTTGATAGCGAGAACCGATTCGCCTTGACCGAGAAATAATTTAAGTAATGGAAATCCCGCGATCGCCCAAGATGCCGGAGAAATTGCCGGAATAAAAGCCAGTGGCAACCACTGACCCAACAGGTAAAAAACAGTCTCGAAAAATGGCGTAAACAGTTCCACCAGCAGCCGCCAGGGTTGGGTCAGCATTCCGCGAATAATTTCGAGGGTAGAAGCCTCTTCGCCTTCGGCATACTGACCGAAGCGCTCCATCATAAACCGCCGCGAAATATCTTCGGAAAACAGGGGCATAATGGCGTTGGTGAGCAGTACCATATAACCGAAACTGAGAGTACAAATTGCCAAACCTCGCACGGGATAGCGACGGCTCAAAACCATGTAAACCCCGACACCAAACAACCCCACACCCGCATCTTCTCGCACGGATAAAATTAAAACTGCCATCACCCAAAACAGCCACCAGCAGCGCTTTTCCATGGCCAGCAGCAGGGTAAAAATAAATAAGGGTAACTGCGAGACATCGTGAAAATTGGCCAGCGTCGGGCCGAGAATGGCATTGGCCGCATAAAAACTAACGGTGAGGGTGGTGGCGATCGCCCCATCTACATATTCCCGCGCCAAAGCGTACAACACCAACCCCGCCGCCGTCACCAGCGTCACTTGCAGCAACGCCAGCGTCCAGGGGTAGGGCAACAGGGCATATACTGGCCACCACAGCAGCAAGGCCGGGGTAAAATGCTGTCCCAGACGGCGATAGTACACTTCCGGGATCTCCCCGTCGTGGACAACGTTCGTTGACAGGGACGAGGACAGCGAACTCTCGAACCAGCGTCCGTGCAGGTTGTTCCAAAAGACTTGATTGAAAATGCCTTGGTCGTAAGAGGCGTAGAACGTGAAGTAGCGGTGCAGCAGCAGCAAGGCGCAAACCGCGAAAAAGACGATCGCCGCCGCGATCGCGGCCCGTCGTGGGGGAGTGCGTCTGCGAGTGGAGCGAGGCTGCCAGTCAATCATTCTCAAACCGTGTGGGGGAAAAGATACCGAACAAATCTAAAGAAGATATTAAAGTATAAAGAGAGGTGAATCGGCGTTGAGGTCGCGATCGCGTCCGAGTCGGTGGCCTGTGGCGAGTCTAACGAGGGTATGTAATGGTCGGTTCCGAACCTGGAGTAAAAACAGATGCTCCCCTCCAGCTATTGCTGTTCGTGGATAAACGACCGCGATCGTGGCAGCAAAGCCGCAGCATTCGTCGATTTTTACACGATTCGGCCGCCAAAAACTTCGCTTTGCAGGTGGTTGATGTTGGCGAACAGCCCTATCTGGCCGAGCATTTCAAGCTCGTGGCCACCCCGACCCTGATCAAGCTGCGTCCCGGCCCCCAGCAAACCCTGGCCGGAAGCAATTTGCTCGAACAGTTGCAACAGTGGTGGCCCCGGTGGCAAAAAGCCCTCGAGGAGGACAACAGTAAGGACGGCTCAGCAGAAGAGGTGATTTTAGCCAATGACGCGATCGCTTCAGCAGAATTTATGGAGTTGTCCGAGGAGATCTTTCGCCTGAAGCGAGACAATGCCGAATTGCAGGCCCAAATCCGCTTTAAAGATCGGCTAGTGGCTATTTTAGCTCACGATTTACGCAATCCCTTGACTTCGACCTCCATCGCTCTCGAGACTCTAGAAGCGTTAGGCAAAAAGCGCGAGAGCGGTAAAAGCGTCACCATCGAACCGAGTTTGTTCGACCAGTTAATCGGTCACGCTCGCACGCAAACGAAGGCGATCGAACGGATGGTATTCGATTTGCTCGAGAGCGCCCGATCGCGATCGGGACAGCTAGAAATTCATCCCCAATGTCTGGATTTACGAGAACTGTGTAAGTCTATCTTAGATAATTTGCGCGATCGCATTGACTCAAAAGACCAACATCTAAAAACAGACGTACCGCAAGATTTGCCCGATGTCTATGCCGACGAGGAGCGCATTCGCCAAGTGCTCGCCAATTTGCTCGACAACGCGATGAAATATACACCAGAAGGGGGACAGATCGAACTCTCGGTTTTGCATCGAACGGCGTATAAAGTCCAGGTGAGCGTTTGCGACAACGGCCCCGGCATTCCCCCAGACAAGCAAAAATGTATTTTTGACGATCGATTTCGCTTGGAACGCGACGAAACCACAGAAGGATACGGGATTGGTTTGTTTTCCTGCCAGCGTATCGTTCGCGCCCACTACGGTCAGATTTGGGTCAATTCTGAAGCGAATAAGGGCAGTTGCTTCCATTTTACCCTACCCGTTTTCTAAATAAAAATTCCCCTCTCCCAACTTGGGGAAAGGGCGAAGTGGAGGACAGGAGGTAGAGAACCAACCTCAAACCTCATGCCTATTTTTCTTTGCGGGCGTAGTCATCTTGAAAGCGAATGATATCGTCTTCGCCTAAATATTCGCCATTTTGAACCTCGATTAAAACCAGAGGAATCACGCCGGGATTTTCGAGGCGGTGGGTGTGTCCTTGGGGCACGTAGGTCGATTGGTTGCCGTATAGCAATTGTTCGTTGTCGCCGCAAATCACTTTTGCTGTCCCCGAAACCACGATCCAGTGTTCGCTGCGGTGGTGGTGCATTTGCAAGCTGAGGCGATGCCCCGGTTTGACTTCAATGCGCTTGATTTTATATTGTTTTCCTTCTTCGAGGATGGTAAACGATCCCCAAGGACGCAGTTCGGTGGCGGCTACGCCTTTCGCTTCTGGGGTGATGGGGGTGGGTATTTCTTGAGGTTTAGCCATAGTTGTTTCTCCTGTGTCAGATCGGTCGGCCTTGCTGTGCGATATCGTTCGCACCTTTATCTATTGTGCAACAAAACTTTGATGGTGGCGACGGTTAGCGGCGATTTATATCAATTCTTTACTCACCTTGTCTGGACTTTAAGCAAACTTTAACGGCGATCGCGGCTGAGTGCGATCGTCCTCACTGTGGTATCGTGGAAGTCGAACCTCCCTAGAAGTCGCATCGTGCAGCAGTCCGACTCGATATCGCCCTGGGAAATGGTGAAAACCCCATTGCTCAAAATTCCCACAGCCAGCCGCAATTCTCGATCGTCAACTCGACACCTTCGCCTCATTCTGTGGAAGCGATCGAGCCTCCCCTTCTTTCTCAAACAAACTACGGTTGATGCGCGAGTATTCGGAATTGGAGGCAACGGTTTCTTTGGACGCGATCGCGTTTGAAATTTCTCTAGCCGACCTGTATAATAAGGTAGACTTTTCTGACAGTGAGGTATAAAATGCTAACGCAAGCGATCGCGCTTAAAACCCACAGCATCGAAGACTATTTGGCGCAGGAAGAAACAGCCGAACAGCGCCACGAATATATTGATGGAGAAATTATTCCTATGCCCGGTGGAACCCCCAACCACAGTCGAATCATCTTAAATTTTGCCGGCTCGTTAAATCACTCAGTCCGTAAAGATGATTGCCAAGTTTTTGCATCTGACCAGCGCTTGTGGATTCCCGAATGTTGCATTTACACCTATCCCGATATCTTCATGATTCGCGAACCGATGCAACTCCAAGAGGGACGCAAAGATACAATCGTTAATCCAATTCTTGTTGTAGAAGTCTTGTCCAAATCGACTCGCAACTACGACAAAGACGGAAAATTTGCCGCCTATCGCACGATCCCCAGTTTTGTTGAATATATTCTCGTCGAACAAGACAAACCCCATGTCGAACAGTATACCAAAGTTCCTGAAGGCTGGCTGATGCGCGAGTATTCGGGATTGGAGGCGACGGTTTCCTTAGACGCGATCGCGTTTGAAATTTCTCTAGCCGATCTGTATAATAA
>CAKZKB010000691.1 GCA_937121005.1 uncultured cyanobacterium
CGCCGTTACGCAAAATCACGGACGAACAAGCCGTCGCCCTGGAAAATCGCTTGCGCGATCGCGACTTGGATGCGAGGGTGTACGTGGGAATGCGCTACTGGCATCCATTTACCGAAGAGGCGATCGCCCGCATCAAACGCGATCGCATCCAGCATCTAGTCGTTTTACCCCTCTATCCCCAATTTTCCATCAGTACGAGCGGATCCAGCCTGCGCTTGCTCGAGCAAATTTGGGAGCGCGACCCGGAGTTACAGGAAATCGAGTACGCAGCGATTCCTTCATGGTACAATCGGCCGGGCTATTTAGAAGCCATGGCCGAGTCGATCGCCACCGAACTCGATCGCATTCCCGAAGGCGATCGGGCCCGTATCTTTTTTAGCGCCCATGGTGTCCCCGTCAGCTACGTGGAAGAAGCGGGAGATCCCTACCAACGGGAAATCGAAGATTGCGTGCGCTTAATTATGGAACGGCTCGATCGTCCCAATCCTCACACGCTAGCGTACCAAAGTCGGGTCGGCCCGGTGGAATGGCTGCAACCTTATACCGAAGACGCGATCGAAGATTTGGCCCGACAAGGTACGGACACCCTGCTAGTCGTTCCCATCAGTTTCGTCTCCGAACATATCGAAACCCTGCAAGAAATCGACATCGAATATCGCGAAGTTGCCGAAGAAGCGGGCATCAAAAACTTTTATCGGGTTCCCGCCCTCAATACCCATCCGATCTTTATTGAGGACTTGGCAAACATGACGATCGAGGTTTTAGATATGCCCGGTTTGACCTTCGATCGCGTTTTGCATCCGCCTAAGAATACCAAAATTTACCCCCAAGAACGCTGGCAGTGGGGACTCACGCCGACGGCGGAAGTCTGGAACGGGCGCTTGGCTATGTTGGGGATGATTGCTTTGTTAATCGAGTTGATTCTCGGTCGCGGGCCGCTGCATTTTGCCGGGTTGTTGTAACAAATTTGCCTGCCCTCTGGGTTTAGCAATGGGGCCTGGCTGCGATCGCGGCCTCAAAGCGTTATCCTAGATGGGGTTCAAATAGACAGGAGTCTCCACGATGGTCGCTACGGCCCCCAAAATCAAATACGAAATTAAAGACGAGTCCCTCGCCACCCTCGGCAAACAGCGCATCGACTGGGCCGGACGCGAGATGCCCGTCCTGGCGCAAATCCGCGATCGCTTCGCCTCCGAAAAACCCCTAGACGGCATTCGCCTGGTGGCTTGCTGTCACGTCACCACCGAAACCGCTAACTTGGCGATCGCCCTGAAAGCAGGAGGCGCAGATGCCCTTCTGATCGCCAGCAACCCCCTCTCGACCCAAGACGACGTAGCTGCCAGTTTGGTGGTCAACGAAGGCATTCCCGTGTTCGCCCTGAAAGGGGAAGATGCCGAAACCTACGAACGCCACGTCCAAACCGCCCTGGATCACAAGCCTAACGTCATTATCGACGATGGCTGCGACGTAGTGGCGACGTTGGTGAAACAACGCCAACACCAACTTTCCGACCTGATCGGGGTCAACGAAGAAACCACCACCGGGATCGTCCGCCTGCGGGCCATGTTCAACGACGGGGTTCTCACCTTCCCCGCCATGAACGTCAACGATGCCGACACCAAGCACTTTTTCGACAACCGCTACGGTACGGGTCAGTCTACCCTCGATGGTATCATTCGGGCTACCAACATTCTGCTGGCCGGTAAAAACGTAGTGATCGTCGGTTACGGTTGGTGCGGAAAAGGCGCGGCCTTGCGGGCGCGAGGCATGGGCGCTAATGTTATCGTGACTGAAATCGATCCGGTTCGGGCCATCGAAGCGGTGATGGATGGCTTCCGAGTCATGCCCATGGAAGAAGCAGCCCCCCAAGGTAATTTGTTTATCACGGTGACGGGCAACAAGCACGTGATTCGCAAAGAACACTTCGAGGTGATGAAAGACGGGGCGATCGTCTGCAACTCGGGTCACTTCGATATCGAAATCGACCTCAAATCTCTCAAAGGTATGGCTTCGGACGTGCGATCGGTGCGTCCGTTCACCGAAGAATATCGCCTCAACAGTGGCAAGTCGGTTATCGTTTTGGGTGAAGGTCGTTTGATCAACCTAGCCGCCGCCGAAGGCCACCCCAGTGCGGTGATGGATATGAGTTTTGCTAACCAAGCCCTCGCCTGCGAGTATTTGGTGAAAAACAAAGGCAAACTCGAACCCGGACTGCATTCGATTCCCGAAGAGGTCGATCGCGAAATTGCTCGTTTGAAACTCAAAGCCATGGGCATCGGTATCGATACTCTCACGCCCGAACAAGTCCAATACATCAATTCTTGGCAGTCGGGAACTTAAGCCCTCTGTTTAGAATCAGCCCCACTCTCTCCCGAGAGTGGGGCTATTTCAGGGACTAATGCGGCGGACGCAACGGTAACTCAATTTCAAAGGTGGTTCCCTCTGCCAATTTGGAGAGACAGCGAATTGCGCCGCCGTGTTTTTCGACGACAATTTGATAGGCGATCGACAGTCCGAGTCCCGTTCCTTTCCCGACGGGTTTGGTAGTAAAAAACGGATCGAAAATCCGATCGCGGGTCTCTTCTGCCATGCCTTCGCCGTTGTCAGAAATGGCAATCAAAACGCGATCGTGCTTCAGGGGTTCGGTTGTTCTCGCTACCGCGATCGCTTCTCAAGTAATACCTTACCATTTGTCGAACGACGGAATCGATAACTATTCTACAGGTTCTTGCCAACCTTTGTACGCCGAGAGTAAAATTTTCACGTAGGGGCTGTCGGTGAGTTCTTCGAGTGCGGTCATTCCCCCGGCTTTCAGCGCTGCGATAACGCGATCTTTGAGTACCGGATCTTTAGAAATGCCTTTGACGGCGACATCGATTTCCGCTTGCGTGTCGGCGGGTAAATCTTCGGGGTAGGAACGATCTAAAATTTGGAGCAGTTGTTGAATTTCGGCCGCAGACTCGGCTAAATTTCTCTCTGGGGCGTAGTTGTGCTGGTTTTCCACCATTTTACCGTAGTTGGTGTCGGCAAACCCGCCAGAAAAGTTTGCGCCGCGTTGGTCGTATTTAGGAGCATTAGACATGGCGTTATTCTCGTTGTGGTAGTTTAAGACTTGTTGCGGAGACTGACTGGCTAATTGTAGCGCAATTTCCTTGAGATCGGCATATTTTTGATTGGTATCGGCGGCTCTGAGTTCGGCAGCTTTGGCGCGTTCTTCGAGCCGAACTTGATAGGTGGCATCAAAACTCGCCTCGAAAGTCGCTTTGTCCGTGCCTTCAGGAACTTCGACTTTCATCAGCACGTCGTCGCCTTTTTTCTCAATGGATTGAATGTCGGCTGGGGTGACATCGTATTCGTCCATAAGTTTTTGAAACGCTTCTTGAAACGCTCCCGGTTCTAAGCCATTGCGGATCAGCAGTTCGACGAAGTTGCGGGTATCTTGAAACAGTTTTTGGAAGTCACCGGGTGCGAAAACCTTTTCGGGATCGTGGGGACGGCGTTCGCGAGAGCCGTTGGCGTTGTAGTTTTCTAACAAAAAGACGTACTGACAGTCTACATTGTCGAGAACTGTCGTCGTGTCGATATTCCAGGCTTCCAAACAGGCTCCTGTCAGGTAGGCGCGAGAGAAATTTGTGCCGACGGCGGCAACTTCTGTGAGGTTGGCATCTTTTAGATTAGCATCGGATAGGGTGGCTTCGCTGATGTCAGCGCGTTTGAGGTTGGCGCGTTCTAAGTTGGCTCCGGCGAGGTTTGCGCCGCGCAGGTTGGTTGCTTCAAAAGAGCGATCGTAACCGTCTCCTGTTACTAGCAGTTGACGAATAGCGGTGTCAGCAAGAATGGAGTCGCCGACACGAGCGCGGTTGAGTTGTTTTGCATCTTTCCAGCAGGTGCGAGTCAATATCGCTTTATGAAAATTGGCACTTTTGAGTGTGGCACGGCTGAAGTCAGCATCAGTTAGATCCGCTTTGTGGAAGTTGGTTCCACCGAGGGATGCGAAAAAGAGAGCAAATTGACGGACGATCGCATATTTTGGGTCTTCTTTCAACGCTTTCCATGCCACGTAGAGGCTGAGAAGTACCATCAAGACTGCAATTGTCATTGCAACTGTAACTGCTCCTACTCCTGCTGCTAGGATTGCGACTGTGACTGCAACTGTGCCTGAAATTGCTCCGACGACCGGAACTGCGATTACTCCTGCGATTGCTCCTACAACTGCTGCAATTTCTCCTGTGATTGTGACTGCTGCTGCAATTGCTGCTGTGACTGAGACTGCGGCTACGATTACGACTGCAGATCCTGCTACACCTTCTCCTATAATTACTTTTGTAACTGTGATCGCTTCTGCGACTACGACTGTGACTACTGCTATGACTGTCGCGGCGACTACAACTAAAATCGTGCCAACCGCTCTTATCGTTAGCCCTTGGGTTATAATTGCAATGGTTGTTGCAATTAGGACAATGGCACTGAAAATTCCATACGAGAGTTGCTGGGTTAAGGTTGTATTGCTACCTGTACTAATAATGATGGCTAAAAAGATACCCGGAACCCAATTCAAAAAACCAGCCACGACCGACATCACTAACGCCACCGCTAACTGTAGCACCAGCCAGCGCTTTTGCAGTCCTGCTCTCGCACTTGTCAGGTTCGCATTTTGCAGGTTCGCACCTCTAAAGTTGGCACTGCGAAGATCCGCTTCGCTGAGGTTTGCGCCGCGTAGATCTTGTCCTTTCAGGTACGCGCCGCGCAAGTTGGGTTTTACCAGGGGATGGCGTTCTCGCCATTGGTTCCAGGTTGCGGTTCCTTCTTTCAGCAGTTGCAGGTGATGTGACACGATATCAAATGCAGTTCATTAATGGTACAATTTGATGCACTTGGGATAGGGCGAAGCATTTACCAACAGAGTTGTCAGGTGAAATCGTTCGTTGACTTGCGTAAATGCTTAGCCCCTACGGAGGGGATCGATCGCTTAATGCGGCGGACGCAACGGTAACTCAATTTCAAATGTGGTTCCCTCTGCCAATTTGGAGAGACAACGAATTGCGCCGCCGTGTTTTTCGACGACAATTTGATAGGCGATCGACAGTCCGAGTCCCGTTCCTTTGCCGACAGGTTTGGTGGTAAAAAACGGATCGAAAATCCGATCGCGGGTCTCTTCTGCCATGCCTTCACCGTTGTCAGAAATGGCAATCAAAACGCGATCGTGCTTCAGGGGTTCGGTTTTGACGGTAATTTGCAGCGATCGCGGCGGTTCTTCTTTTAAATAAGTCGTACTGGTTGCAAACGATTCTAATGCGTCGATCGCGTTCACCATGATATTCGTAAACACCTGATTCAGTTGTCCGGCGTAACACTCAACTTTGGGCAACTCTCCATATTCTTTGACCAGTTGAATTTCGGGACGGTTGCCCTCTCCTTGCATTTTCTTACGCAAAATCAACAGCGTACTGTCGAGACCTTCGTGCAGATCGACACGCTTGCGTTCGGCTTCGTCGAGACGGGAAAAACTCCGCAAAGATAGCACAATTTGCCGGATGCGTTCCGTACCGCTTTTAATCGATTCGATGCCTTTATTGATATCTTCTTTAATAAACGCGAGATCGATTTCTTCGATAAAGTCTTCGATATCTTCGGTTGGTTCGGGATAGGTTTCTTGATAGAGTTCGATCAGTTCGACTAAATCTCGGGCGTACTCGTTAATGGGAGCCAAGTTACCGTGAATGAAGTTGACCGGATTGTTGATTTCGTGAGCGACACCGGCCACCAACTGTCCCAAACTCGACATTTTTTCCGTATGCACTAACTGAGCTTGGGTACGCTTCAATTGTAAAAGCGTTTGTTGCAATTGTTCGGCTTTTTCGCGCTCGCGAGCCTCACTTTGGCGCAAGGCTTCTTCCACTTGCATCCGCTCGATTACTTCTCGCTGTAACTGTTTGTTGGCGTGTTGGATTTGTCCGGCTCGTTCTTCCACGCGCCCTTCCAATTCTGCTTTGGCTAGTTGCAATTGTACCTGTGCCTGTTTGAGATCGGTAATGTCTCGCGCTACGACGATCGCCGTGTCGTCATCTTGAGGAGAAATTGTCGCCGAAAACCACACTGTTTCGTCGTCATCTTCGATACGATAATCCACTTGCATGGGTTCTCCAGACGCGATCGCCTCTCGAACGCGAGCCAGCAACACCCCGGCCGGTTCCGGAGGCAAAAATTCGTAAGGAGTCTTGTCCACTTGCGGTGCAAACGTACTTTGGCTGCCCTCGAGTTGAGTGGGAGCCACTTTCAAACAGCGTCCTTCCGCATCCAACATCCAAATTGTCTCGTTAGTCGCCGCAAAAAAGGCTCGCAATTCCACTTCCGTTTGCCGCAATTCGGTTTCGGCACGAGCGCGATCGCCGACATCATTTCCCCAACAGACGATCGACGTGGGGTTGCCCAAATCGTCGAGCGTTGCTTTCGCCAACCACGCCACCCGGACGCTCTGGCCGTCGCTGCGGCTTCCGAGCATTTCTCGCTCCGCGTAGCGCTCGGGATAGCGGCGACTTTCATCGAGCAAAGAGAGAAATTGCCGCTTCGTGCTGGTGGCTGGAGGGACGATCGTATCTAGGGCCGATCGCCCCAACAAATCGGCTTCGCCATAACCAAAAAACTCGCAAGCGAAGGGGTTGGCAAAGATAATCCGACCTTGGGGATCGAAACGCAGAATTAAGGCCCGAGCGTGAGAGACCAATTGCCGATAGTTGGCGATCGCCTCTTCATCCGAAATCATGGCTTTTTGAGGCCGCGCCATCAGTTTGAACGCCAGCCATCCCGCCGCCACCGCCAGCAACGCACCAACGGTTCGCAACCCCCATCTCGACGGCGATCCGGCATCCCACCCCTGCATCGGCACGGCCATTAGTTCCCAACCGACAGGACTGCTGTCGGGGAACAACAGATCGAGCACCACTGGACTCTCGGCGAACAGGGTTTCGCTGCCAAACAGCAGTTCTGGCTCGGTACCGCTCACGGAGATAACGGCATAGCGCATGGGGGAAGGTGCTTTCAGTCCAGCAGCGGCCAGCAGTTCGGCGCGATCGATAATGACACCGGCCATTCCCCAAGCATCCCCAACCCCCGGCTGCTCTCCCGGCGGTACGTCGTAAGCAGGGACTAAAGCAATGCTACGGGGAATCTCTTCTCGCGACGGCAACAGCAGGGACAGATCGCGATCGATGGCCGTTTTCAAGACATCTCGACCCCCGGCGACAGACACCAGATCCTCGGGCGGGGGCAAATAGCCTTCGCGAGTATAGGTGTAGACCACGTTCCTCTCTCGGGCTAAAAACAGGCAACAAACCCGAGGGTACTGTCTGGCCAAAGCGCTGGCCGCGCTTTCAAATTCGGCTTCTGTCACCGTATCTTCTAGGGAAATAAAGGCAGCCAGACCTTCGGCAGCCGCTAGACGCTCTTTGAGTTCTGTTTGCAGGCGAGCGGCGATCGCGCTGGCGTGGGAGTAAGCATCTTCCCGTTGGTATTGCTGCCAGCGACGGTTTTCCAGGCGATCGAGGGCGGCCACCGCAACGAGGACGATGGCCGCAGTGGTGGCGGCAGCAAGATAGGGCAGCAAGCGAATTTTCATCGTCCCTGGGGGTGGATCCGCGATCGAGTCTGTCGTTCGATGGTAGGAGTTTTGTCCATTTTAACTCGAGTCCGAGTTGGGGGGACAAGGGGAGGGGGAGAGGGGGGGGACAAGGAGACAAGGAGATGGGGA
>CAKZKB010000692.1 GCA_937121005.1 uncultured cyanobacterium
CCCGCCGATTCCCCCAGCAACTAGGGCGACAATTAAATCGATCAGCGTCGGTTCGGTACGCCCCAAGACTTCGCTACCGAACTCGGGCAAGCCGACGATCGAGCCGATCAGGGCTCCGCCGCTAATGCCGATAAAGGTGCCGGCGGCGATGGAAATGGCGCTGCGGCGCAGCATTTCGATGTCGCCTTCTAGGATCGCGAAGGCAAACCCGCGAATGGGAAGCATCAACGGGGCCACGATCATGGCCCCAATAATGGCGGCGGCGCTGTTGACGAGTAACCCGCAGGTGGCGATCAGGCACGAACTGAGGGTGAGGACGATAAAATTGAGGCTGAGTTGAGACTCTTGCAGTAACTCGCCCCGGACTTTTAAGACGGGGATGGCTTTGAGCCCGAAATGTCTGACTGTTTCTACAATGTTTGGCATCGCACCCGCTCCCGCGATCGTCTATTCTGTGCAGGATACACGATCGTGGTCGCTAACGCTCCAATTCAAAATTCAGAATTCAGAGTTCAGAATTATTTGACTCCAAGCCTTCAACGGACGGCCAGAGAGTGGCGGCTTGCCGGACTCGCAAATTTCGGGAGATGTTGATTACACTGGTAGGATAGACGCTTTCTACAGTATCTCTCATGCCCCGAGCGATCGCCCTCTCTCTTCTGGCCCTAGTGGTTGGCTGCGCCCCTCCCCCGTCAGCCCAAAGCCCCGACCCCTCGCCGACGGCTGTGGCGGCCGAACCTGCACCCCCAGCGGCCGCGCCGACCCCTGCCCCCGCCCCCCCCGATTATATGGGGCAGGCGTTAGATGCAGCAACCAGCGCTATTCTGATTTCTGAGTCTGCCCGCAGCGCTGAAGATTGGCAAATGGCGGCGGCGGAGTGGGAAAACGCGATCGCCTTACTCGAACAGGTGCCCGAAACCGATCCGGCGCGAAATCTGGCGACTGAAAAACTCGACGAGTACCGGGGTCAACTGGCACAAGCGCAGCAAAAAGCCAGCGAGCAAACCTACGCCCTGGGTAGCGTTTCGGGTTCGAGTTCGGAAATGGCTGGCGTATCGCCTCGCGTGGCGCTGGCTAAGCACTTGAAAGACTCGGGGGTGGTCATGTACGAAGCCTATTGGTGCGGTGTCTGTGAGTGGCAACTCGAGCAGTTTGGGGAAGAGGCGGCGGAGATCCTCGAGCGCGTCGAGTGCGATCCGCGCGGCGAAAATGCCCAACCCCAACTTTGTCGCCAAGCCAATGTCCGGGCTTACCCTAGTTGGGAGATCGACGGCGAACTGTTTCGCGGCGGGTTGTCGTTGCAGCAGTTGGCTGACTTTTCGGGTTACGAAGGCGATCGCAACTTTTAATCGTGCTCGAAAAACGCCCCGGTTGGCAAAAATTTCTCCGCTTCTGCGGCTTGGCGCTAGCAACGGCTTTTTTAGTGTGGCTGGCGAACCAACTCTATGGCGGCGTACTGTTTGAGGCGATCGGCAATTTTTCTTACGAAGTGGGGGCTCGCTATCAAGAATGGTTTGCCGATCGCGATTTGGAAAACCCGATCGCGATCGTCTTTCTCTCGTTTCTCGGCGGTTTAGTGGCGAGCATTTCTCCTTGTATTTTATCCCTGCTACCTGTCAATTTAACCTACATCGGGACGCGGGAAATAAAATCGCGATCGCAGGCATTTTTCAAAGCTAGCGCATTTGTCCTCGGTGTGGCCACAACCCTCAGTTTGTTAGGGATATTTTCAGCTTTAGCTGGGGCGATACTGATTGAATATCGCGGTTACGTGCAAATCGCGATCGGAGTGTTTATCGTCATTATGGGGTTAAGTTTGCTCGGAGTCGTGCGCTTACCCTTACCCCAAACCCATGTGGAACTGCCCTTTTTCGGTAACTTTGGCGTAGGTGTCACCTTTGCTTTAGTCAGTTCTCCATGTACCAGTCCGGTGTTAATCTCCATTCTGGCAGTGGGCGGCGCAACGGGATCGCAGTTTAAAAGTATTCTGGCAATGATATCATTTTCTCTAGGATACACCGCGATTATTTTTTTGGCAAGCCTGTTCGCGGGATTGGCGAAACAAACGCGATGGTTACTGGAGCGATCGGAGGCGATCGCCCGGTTCGGTAGCGTCATGTTAATCGGAATTGGGATCTATTATTTAATCGATGGTGCGACCTGGTTGCGAGCCCTATGGACAGTTCCCGGTTAAAATGTTTTTGGATACCCAACCCGGCTAATCCACGATCCAATCTGATACACCTGGGCGGGCGAAGCATTCACCAACTTAGTTGTAAGGTAAAATCGTTTTCTGACTTATTGTGAATGCTTAGCCCCTACAAATACCGTAACTGTTCTAATGAATCTGATATGAGACAACATTGCTATTGACCCGGATCGAGTCAATCCTATCCTCTTTCATCTTCCGAGAACATTGAATTGTCCCCAAAAAACCATCTGTGTCTATCCTATTCATCTGTGGTTGCAGATCTGTGGTTGCAATGTCATCTCCCAAAAAGCGATCGCGTTACCAAAAAATTCGCCGACTCAGCAGCGATCCCAATGGTTCTCGCACGGCTTATCTTGGCAAAGACAACACCAATGGCAATTTAGTTGCCATCAAAACCTACAGTTTTGCTGGGGAAAACTGGGCGGGATCGCGAGCCTATCAAGAACGCTTAAAAACATTGTACCACCTCGATTGCCCTGGTGTAGCTCGCGCCCTCAACTTTTTCCCGACTGGCAACGGGTTTGGCATCGTTCGCGAGTATATTGAAGGACGATCGCTGGCAGAAGTGCTCGATTTTGACGCGCAACAGTTCCAGACGATCGCTACGAACAGTTTAAATATTATTGCTGCGTTACCCTGCATTCATTTTAACCTCAAACCCGAAAATATTATCCTCGGATCCGACTCTAAAATTTACTTTGTCGATTTTGGTTTCCCCTATATCGAAAAAAGTGGCAGCCAACGCTACGCCGAAGCGGGTACGCCGGGATTTATGTCAGACGAACAATTGCAAAATCGCGAACCGACAACTGCAATGGATCTGTACGGTTTGGGGATGAGTTTGGCCTGTTATTTAACCCAAACGGCGACAACTGAAGTCGATCGCCTGACGAACGCTGAGGGAACTTTAGACATTGCAGATCGCCTACCTTTATCTGCGAGTCCGAACTGGATAGAATGGCTGCAAAATTTAGTATGTTCGGATCGCGATCGTCGCTACGATAGCGCGATCGCGGCTTTAGACGCACTAAAACAGTTAGACTTAGCGCGATCGCCCCAAGTTTCTCTCCATCCCGATCGCCTGGATCTCAAATCGACAACCTACGGCGAACGCTTGCAGGCGATCGTCACCGTCATTAACGAGATTCCCGACACGACACTGCAAGGAAATTGGCAACTCGAACCCCATGCTAACGACAAAACGCGATCGCTTCAGTGGGTTACATTCAGACCTTCTCAATTTAACAGCAATCGCACTCAATGTCAAGTGACGATCGACACCAACAAACTCTACGAAAACAGTCGCTACGAACGACAAATTGTCCTCCACTCCAACGCCGAAACGCCGACGCAGGCGATTCGGTTGCGCGTCAAAACTGCATCGATAAAAGTGCCGCCGTTACCCACGACTCCCCTGGCAGCTTTAGGAGGTGGATCCTTCGCGATCGGCTATGTTTTTAATATCATTTGGTCGGGGGGATCGGATATTCTCATTATATTTTTCACCTTGCTGCTAGCCAGCTTGGAACTGGGTGCGATCGGCTATGTCATCCAAACCTATTTCGATAGTCCCCTCCCGAGAAATTTGTCGGACTTGTTGGCAACTCTTAAATCTGATGGCGGCGCGATCGTCACCGCGATCGGCATTCTAGGGTTTGCCATTGGCATCAATTTCCAAGAGGGGTTCGACAATCCTTTTTTACTCGTTATGCTGTTGTGTGCGGCAGGTTTAGTCGGTATTCTAGTCACCAACTATCGCCAGAAAGCTGCTAAGATGGTAAGCGACTATCGCAAGGCTAAACCGCGTTTGGTGAAACCTGATTAGGTATTAGGTATTAGGTTTTAGGTTTTAGAATCGCGTAGGTTGGGTTGAAGCATGAAAACCCAACAACCGTAACTTATCGCGTTGGGTATCGTTCCTCTACCCAACCTACAGGATTTCTGAATTCTGAACTCTGAATTCTGAACTCTGAACTCTGAGGGTATCGTTCCTTTACCCAACCTACGAGATTTCGGAACGATCGCAGACTGGGTTTGGTAATGGGAGCATCTTGCTCCCCAAGTATAACAACTTATGCGATCGCGGCCAGCATTTCCTCCGACAGATCTTGCCCGATAAACACTAACTTGGTTTGGCGAACCTCGTCAGAGTTCCAGGGACGATCGTAGAAGTAGTCAAATCGTTTTCCCACCCCTTGCAACACCAAGCGCATGGCTTTTCCGGGAACGGCGACAAACCCTTTAATGCGATAGATGTCGTGCTGCTTTACCAATGTTTCTAACAGCTTCACCAACGCTGCCGGATCGAACTCGCGATCGCTCGTCCAATTGAGAGAATTGATATTCTCATCGTGTTCGTGATCCTCTTCGGTGTCGTGATGGCTAGGACGACTGTCTAAATTGTCTTCCACTGCGGCATTGAAACCCAGTAAAACATCGGCAGGGATCTCTCCCTTTTGGCAAGAAACAATTTTCGTCGTTTCTGGCAGTTCTCCTTTTAGCCACTGTTTGACCCGGTTTTGCGTCGCTTCGTCTACGCGATCGCCTTTTGTGAGCAATACCAAATCCGCACAGGCGAGTTGGTCTTCAAATAACTCCTCGATCGGCGTTTCGTGTTCCAAACTCTCATCGGCTTGGCGCTGTGCTTCTAATGCGTCCAAATCTCCTACTAACTCCCCATTTGCTAAGGCTTCGCAATCTACCACTGTCACCACGCCATCCACCGTCGCACCCGTGCGAATTTCCGGCCAGCGAAAGGCTTTGACCAACGGTTTCGGCAATGCTAACCCCGATGTTTCGATCAGAATACTATCAATTTTGTCGCGACGCTGTAACAATTGTTGCATGGTGGGTAAAAACTCCTCTTGCACCGTGCAGCACAAACAGCCATTTGCTAGTTCCAAAATGTTGCTGTCTTCCCCTTCTTCGTCGCAGACTTGACAGGCTTGTAAAATGTCGCCGTCGATCCCGACTTCGCCAAATTCATTCACCAAAACAGCGATCCGCCGTCCGCCATTATTTTGCAGCAGGTGACGAATTAAGGTGGTTTTTCCGGCCCCTAAAAAGCCAGTGACGACAGTGACAGGAATTTTGTGCATGACAAAAACGCGATCGCGTGGGGACAGTCTCCTATTATCCTCGCCTGCCGTTCCCATGGCAACCCTGGGAATTCGATCGCAAATCCGCTAGAATGTAACAAATTGTAAAGGAGGACGGCGATCGTGAGCGCACCCGAACCCACCGTAAAACCCAACCTACCCGAACCCAAATTTGGGTTCAACGAGTACGCCGAACGGCTTAACGGTCGAGCCGCCATGCTCGGCTTCGTGCTAGCATTACTCGTTGAGTACATTTCTGGTCAAGGCGTACTCTCTTGGTTGGGACTGATGTAGTTCTTGGCGAACCGGGGAGTTCGCAAACAAATTCCCCGGTTCCCCGATCGATCGACAAATCTCCTAAAGATCTCCTACAGAAGTTCAATCGTCGTAGTTGAATTTCAAGCCGATAAAATCGTTACCCGCACTCGCTGCTTGGCATAAGACTTCTTTGGTTCCCGATCGCGTATCTTTAAGACAATTAATTTCGCGATCGAACGCCGCTAAATCGGTTTTATACTGTCCCGGATCCACATTTAGCCGATTGCGAAATTCACTCCAAGGAACATCCACGACATCTTCATCGCAAATCATCTCCACTTCGCCGCCTTCGATGTCCACATCGCCGACATCGACCTCAAATTCGGCATCTTCAATTTCTAGAATACGACAAGTTGCCATTTCCGGGCGGTTTCCGCAAGCAGTGGCGGCAATGGCAAGGGTGCAAGCTAAGGCAAAAGTAATGGGGCGAGTCATATCAATTTTAGATGTTAGATTTTGCGTAAAGTTGGGGAGGAGATTTTCTTCTCCTTTTCCCGAATGTTCGGGGACTTGTATCCAGGATAGCATTTACCAACGTGATTTGACGGAACTAGAAAATGGCAGGAGGCAGTGCTGGTAGGCCTTGTGCCGCCAGACGTTGTGGCAGGTGAAGAGTCGAGCCCGTTGGCTTCGGAGTAGGGAGGGGATTTGGGTTGTCAAGGTGTTGCCTTTAGTGCTATAAAACCGTTAGAATAAAGATAGACCTACTTTTATTTTTGGTTGGCTCGGTGATGCTCCTCGCACTCGATTTTGATGGCGTTCTCTGTAATGGATTAGCCGAATACTTTCAAACGTCTTGTAAGGCTTACGAAAAGCTGTGGTCGCCGGACGATCGCTTGCGATCGGAAGCGATGCAGCAACGTTTTTATCGCCTGCGTCCGGTTATCGAAACGGGTTGGGAAATGCCCGTTCTCTTGCGATCGCTGCTAGAAAGTGTTTCCGATGAAGACATTCTCACAAACTGGGGGACAATTCGCGATCGCATTGCGGCCCGAGAGAACTTAAACCCCAAAGATGCAGCCAAAACAGTGGATGGAACGCGAGACGAATGGATTCAAACCGATCTAGAGGGATGGCTGGATCTGCATGAATTTTATCAAAGGACGATTTCAACTTGCAAGCGATTGTTGCTAGCCGATCTGGATTTGGCGATCGTTACTACAAAAGAAGGGCGATTCGTGCGATCGCTGCTCCAAAAAGCAGGACTCGAACTCGACGAAACGCAAATATTTGGTAAAGAAGTCGGCCGTCCCAAACCCGAAACCCTGCGACAACTGCGATCGACTCCCGATCGCCAAATCTGGTTCGTCGAAGATCGGCTCGCGACCCTGCGATCGGTGCAACAACAGCCCGATCTCGACAGTATCGAACTGTTTCTAGCCGATTGGGGTTATAATACACAAAGCGATCGGCAAGCTGCCAACCTAGATCCGCGCGTACACTTACTTTCTCTCGACTGCTTTAACGCAAATCTATCTAAGTGGTTAGCCTAATTTTCCAAGGAGTTGCTATCCTAGTAGAAGCGATCGAATCGCTGGATTAAAACCCCCTTATTACTCTATCACGATTTAGCAATGCTAGAATTTTCCCAAACCCACTGCGTCACGATTTGCTCGGTTTTGGTTCCGGCAATTTTAATCGCCACTTCCGCAACCATCGGTTTAGTATTCTGGCAACATCCCCAACAAAAAATTAACATTTCGGCGGGCGTATCGGCCTTGTTAGCGATCGCCTTGTTGCTGCACGTTTCTAGCTGGTTTATGATCGGCGTGGTAGCCGTCCAAACCTATATTCTCATCTGCTTGGCGATCGTCTCTTTGTCTGTGAATACGGCATTGGTAGCCGCTAGCCATGCTTTGAAAACTTAAACCAAGTTCCCCCTCGTAGCGTCCCTAGTCGAGCGCTACGGACTGTGGAGGCTCCGCCTCCAGAATACATGAAGCAGAGCCATGGCACAAGGGGAAGTAAAAAAAGGGAAAAAAAGGGGCGGAACAGATCCACCCCTTACTTGTTTATCGCCTTTGGCTGACGTAGAAATTAGTAAGTTTCTACGTGCCAGCGATGGGCTTTCTTCAGTTGTTTTTGGTAGCTTTCCCAGTCCACATCGAACTTCGATGCAGCCGAAGACATCCCTTCGTCGATGCCATCTTCCATACCCTTGAGACCGCAAATATAAGTATGGGTTTTCGGGTCTTGGATCAGCTTCCAGAGTTCATCGGCGTGTTCTTGAATCCGATGTTGGATGTACATTTTACCGCCTTCAGCATTTTTCTGTTCGCGGCTGATGGCGTAAGTGAGGCGGAAGTTGTCGGGGTACTCTTTTTCTAAGGCTTCTAAGTCCTCGCGATAGAGGATATTGGCCGTATAAGGAATGCCGAAGAACAACCAAGCAAACCCTTTAAACTTGTAGTCTTCGTGCTTTTCTACAAACATCCGCTCCAAGTAAGCCCGGAACGGCGCGATCCCGGTTCCGGTAGCAATCATATCGAAGTCCCCATCTTCATCGTCGGGGAGCAACATTTCTTTGCCCACC
>CAKZKB010000693.1 GCA_937121005.1 uncultured cyanobacterium
AAATGGAAGCAGGTAAAATTGAATGGGATATGGAATCGATCTCTGTTGTCGAGATTGTCGAACGGGCGATCGCGGCGGTTTCCTCTCTTTTAGAAGAGGACAATATCGAACTTGCCCGCGATATTGAGGAAGATTTACCCGCAGTCATTGGCGATCGCGATCGGTTAATTCAAGTGATTATTAACTTGCTATCGAATGCGATTAAATTTACCGATCGAGGGACAATTACCTGTCGAGTGCGATCGCAAGCAGATGCGGTCGAAATTGCCATCGCCGATACGGGAATGGGAATCGCTGCCGAAGATTTAGGGAAAGTTTTCGACCAGTTCAAACAAGTCGGCGATACCCTCACCGACAAACCCAAAGGCACGGGGTTGGGGTTGCCGATCTGCAAGCAAATTATCGAACATCACGGCGGCCAAATTTGGGCCGAAAGCGAACTCGGAAAAGGCAGCACCTTTGCCTTTACCTTTACCTTACCCCGCGATCGCACGCAAGTCGCAGCCGCTCCCCCTCTCAATGTCGAATACTTAGTCGAACAATTAAAAGCCCGCGTCGAAACCACTCCCGGACAAAAAAACATCGATCGCCAACCCACAATTTTAGTGGTTGATGACGATACCCACATTCGCCAACTCTTGCGACAGCAAATCGAAGGCGAAGGCTATCAAGTCCGCGAAGCCGATGATGGCATGGAAGCCATTCAGCAGGCTAAAAACAACCGTCCCGATTTGATTTTGATGGACGTAATGATGCCGAAAATCAACGGTTTTGATGCGGCGGCGGTACTCAAAAACGATCCGAACACGGCAACCATTCCGATTATTATGCTGTCGATCGTCGAAGATAAAGAGCGGGGTCTGCGCTTGGGAATCGATCGCTACTTTACCAAACCCATTAACTCAGAGGAACTGTTACCCGAAATTGACTCTCTGCTGACTCGAGGATCCTCTAACAAAAAAGTCCTCGTGTTCGATCGCGATCTGCCCGCGCTGAAAAATTTATCTCGCGTGTTGCAGTCTCAGGGCTATACTGTAGTAGAGGCATCGAGCGGATCGGAGTGCGTCGAGAAGGCGATCGCCTCTAAACCGGATACCATTATCGTCGATTATTTACTTTCCCAACAGCACGATCTCGTTAAGATGCTACGATTTGAAAAAGGATTGGAAAACATTTGCTTCTTGTTTTCCGACGATCGCCAACTCAAAACCCTAGTAACTGATGAGTAAAACCATTTTAATTGTCGATGACGAACCCCACATTCGCATTCTCATGGAACAAGCCTTAGAAGACTTGGAAGATGAAGGGGTGGAACTGCTGACGGCAACCAATGGCGAAGAAGCGTTAAAGGCGATCGAGGAAGAACAGCCGCAATTGGTATTTCTCGACGTGATGATGCCCAAGCTGAGCGGCTTTGAAGTCTGCGAGACGGTTAAAAAAAAGCGGCAACTCGACAATATTTATATTGTCATGCTAACAGCGAAAGGACAAGAGTTCGACAAAGAAAAAGGGTACGAATCCGGCGCAAACCTGTATATGACCAAACCCTTCGACCCGGATGAAATTGTTAAAAAAGCGCGAGAGATCTTGGGGATGGAGGAATAACTCTTGTATCTCTACGACCTCGGGCTGGCGAAAAAGGCGCGACAACGGTTATCATAGAAAAAAATCATTGCCTTCAAGAGGTTCCGATGGCCGCTCAATCCGATGCGATCGTCGATCGCCACACTCTGCTCAACCGTTTAGTTCTCGATCGTCGCACCACTGACGAAATTGGTCGCGTCGATCGCTTGTGGATGGATCCGCAAACCCACCGCGTCATCGCTGTGGGGTGCAAAACGGGATGGTTGGGCCGCGATCGGCGTTGTTTCAGTTGGCAACAAATCGAAACTGTCGGCGGCGATAGTATTTTAGTCAACTTCAGCGACGTACCGGAATACGAACTGCCTTCGACGGCGGAAGTGGCGATCGGGAACGAGTTGTGGACGGATGCGGGAAACGCCGCCGGCCGCATTGCTGACTATCGCATCGAGATAAAAACAGGTCAAATTGTTGAATATTTGTTTGCGGCTCGAGGCTTGCGCGGTATTGCAGAGGGAATTTTTCAGTTAAAGGCAAGTGCGGTGGAAAGTATGGGGCGCAAACGGGCGATCGCCAAAGACGATGCGGTGCAAAATGCGCCTCAATATGCCGAAGGGTTGGGGCAAAAACTCGATCGCGCGGCAGAGTTTTTCAAAGAGGATTATACCAAAACTAGCGACAATTGGCAAGCGTTCGGGCAGGGAGCCCAAAAGTTCGCCCAGCAGTTCAAAAAGACGGCGCAACAGGCAGGCGATCGCGCTAAAGAGCAGTTTGAGAGTGCCAAAGAGCGAATCCAAAACACTGATGAAAACAAGGACAAAAATTCATGAAAATTGTATCTCGATTCTGGACGGCGATTAGTTTGAGCGTAAGCATTCTCGGCGCGATCGCTTCTAACGCCATAGCTGCCGATCGCGTTATTTTGAGCTATCCTCCCTTCGAGCGCTCGATCGCCGTTGAAGATCTCGAAACCTTCGTCGAAACAGGCGAAACTACTACCACTTTAGACCAACTTTTCGACAATACAGCGCTGACTCCCACTGCACTGACGATCGCTTTGACGCGAGAAGTAAATGCGACTCCGCAATTTCTCGATCGTCACCTCAACAGTTTACCTGGAAAGTTGGTACTCTCGCAAGTGGGACGTACCATTCGCACCCCCTCTGGCGATACTAACGCTCGCGCCTTGCGATCGGCGATGGTATTAGCAGCTAGCGACGACGAACAGTTTTCGGCTTTAGAAGTCATCGAACACTATCCTACAGAAGAAGTGTACGTGGAATTGCGCGGTATGGTGCGGGCATTTCGTCGCATTGAAAATGTCATCGAAGATGTCGCCGACGCGCTTCCTTAACCGACTCAACTTAGTATTCCACTCCCCGCTTCTGTCCAGTTTTCGGCATGGATCGCCCCGTTTCCACCGGGATTTTCGATTTCAAAACCCGCGTCGCGAATGATTTGGAAATCTTGCAGTGCAGCTTGTCCTTTGGTGGTAAGATAATCGCCAATAAAGATAGAGTTAGCCGCATACAAACCCAATGGTTGCAGCGATCGCAAATGGACTTCGCGCCCGCCAGCGATGCGAATTTCGCGATCGGGCAACAGATACCGAAACAGACATAAAATCCGCAAGCATTGTCGTGGAGTCAGATCGCCTTTGTCGGACATAGGCGTACCGGGAATGGGGATAAGAAAGTTGAGGGGAACGCTGGTGACTTCCAACTCGCGCAAGGAGTAGGCCAAGTCAACAATATCATCCGGCGATTCTCCCATGCCTAAAATACCGCCGCAGCAGGTAGTAAGTCCAGCCGCTTTCACGTTTTCGACCGTCTCGACGCGATCGCCAAAAGTATGAGTCGTGCAAATGCGATCGTGATGGTTTTCGGCGGTATTGAGATTGTGGTTGACGCGATCGACCCCCGCTCGGGCCAGACGTTGGGCCTGTTCGGCGTTGAGAAGTCCCAAACAGGCGCAGATTTTTAAGTCGTAATTGGCCTTGATTTCTCGCACGGCATCAATAACGCGATCGAGGGTGGTTTCGCTGGGCGATCGCCCGGATGTCACTAGACAAAACGTGCCCGCTTGTAGCTTAGCAGCGCGATCGGCCGCCGAGAGAATCTCTTGCTTGGCCAGTAAGGGATACTTTTCAATTTTTGCTGTAGAGATTTTCGACTGCGAACAATAATGACAGTCTTCGGGACACAAACCGCTTTGGGCGTTCAGCAAAAAATGCAGCCGAACTCGGTTTCCCCAATAGTGACGGCGAAGGCGATATACGGCGGCCAGTTGGTCGAGTAAAACGTCGTCGGGGGCGTTGAGAACGGCGAGAGATTCTTGGCGATCGAGTCGTTCTCCGTTTAAGGCGCGATCGGCCAGATGGTTCCAGTCAGGTAGATTCATGCAAGTCATTTTAGCAGCGCGATCGCTATCATACCCTGTCAGTCGCTTTGCTCCAATTCGCTGTTGGTGTGCGATCGCGCTTCATCGTGAGACGATACCAGGTCGCACCAGTTTTTGAATTCCCGAAGGGGTGGTATCGGGAGGGCGATCGAGCTACAATCTAAGAGAGCTTAACGAAACTTTACCAACCGCACCGCGACCAACTGCATGAGTGCCGACTCCTTCCAGTTCGACTCCATCGACAGCGCCCTGGCCGACTTGAAAGCCGGACGGTGTATCGTGGTGGTCGATGACGAAAACCGCGAAAACGAAGGCGATCTCGTCTGCGCCGCCGAGGCCGCTACCCCTGATATTATCAACTTTATGGCTGTGGAGGCGCGAGGGTTGATTTGTCTGGCCATGAAGGGCGATCGCCTCGAAGAACTCGATCTGCCCCCTATGGTGGTGCAAAACACCTCTCCCGACCAAACTGCGTTTACGATCAGCATCGACGCGGCCCGCCACCTGGGGACGACGACGGGAATTTCTGCTGACGATCGCGCCCGTACCATCCAAGTCGCCATCGATCCGGCCACCCAACCCCAGGATCTAGCCCGTCCCGGCCACATTTTCCCCCTGCGGGCCAAGGAAGGAGGCGTACTCAAACGGGCCGGACATACGGAAGCGGCGGTGGATCTGGCCGCTTTAGCCCGAATGTACCCCGCCGGGGTCATCTGCGAGATCCAAAATCCCGATGGTTCTATGGCCCGCTTGCCTCAATTGATCGACTACGCCCGCAAGCACGAACTTAAAATTATTAGTATCGCCGATACCATCGCCTATCGCTTGCAAAACGAGCGGTTTGTGAAGCGAGAAACGGTGGCAAAATTACCGACACAATTTGGTGATTTTCAAATTTATGCCTATCGCGACATCATCGATAATAAAGATCACGTAGCGATCGTCAAAGGCAATCCGGAAGAGTTCGGCGATCGTCCGGTGTTGGTGCGAGTGCATTCCGAATGCTTGACCGGCGATGCGTTTGGTTCTATGCGCTGCGACTGTCGGATGCAGTTACAAGCCGCATTAAAAACCATCGAACATCACGGCGAAGGGATAGTCGTCTACTTGCGTCAAGAAGGTCGCGGCATTGGTTTAATTAACAAGCTCAAAGCCTATACATTGCAGGATATCGGGTTGGATACCGTCGAAGCCAACGAACGTTTAGGGTTTCCGGCTGACTTGCGAAACTATGGCGTTGGAGCGCAAATGCTCAACGATTTGGGAGTTAAGAAAATTCGCTTGCTCACTAACAACCCACGCAAAATTGCCGGGTTAAATGGTTACGGATTGGAGGTGGTCGATCGCGTCCCTTTGCTCATCGAAGCCACCGATTACAACTTCTCCTACTTGGCAACGAAGGCGGAAAAAATGGGGCATTTGTTGCTACAAACCTATCTAGCAACGGTTGCTTTGCATTGGGAAGGACAACACTTAGTCTCTGGGAAACGGTACGAATTCCTAGAAAAGTTGCGATCGCTTGGCCAGCAGTACGATTTACTCGTACAAGAAGAAACCCGACCCGTGACTGTAGCCTTGTTCGGACAGCCCGCTTTTACGGTACATTTAGGATTCGACCAACCCGACCTTGCTAAACCCGACTGGTATCGACAAAACAACCATCCCTATACCGAAGCGATCGCCCACATTCTCGATCGCTTGGTGTCCTGGCCGGCCATCGAACAAATCGAATTTCTGGTCTCTCCCGGTCTCGATCCGCTTACCAATTTGAAGGCCGGTTTGGGACGAGAAACCTTCGATCGCCATACCTTACCCTCACAAATTTGCGATCGTCTAGAAACGCAGACGATTTACTGTTTTCCCAGCCGCAAGGGGTGCCCTAATCAGTGACCAGTGACCAGTTTTAAGATGGGGAGAGGGGGAGAGGGGGAGAGGGGCAGACAAGGGGACAAGGGGACAAGGAGAAGAAAACCTCGAACCTCATACCTCATACCTCGTACCTCGCACCTCGCACCTCGTACCTAAAACCTAATACCTAATACCTAAAACCTAAAACCTAATACCTCAAAAATGAAAAACATAGGGGTCTTCGTTCTGAAAATTATCATCGCGTCTGCTGCGATTTCTTGGGGCATTAAAGCGATTGGCCCCAGGTTGCCGATTCCAGCGACCAATGCAGCCGCCTTGGCGATCGTCCTGTTACCTGCGGTGGCGGTATCCGTATTTTTAGGCTGGAAGACGGGCCGCAGTGGGTGAGATATCGCACCTATTGACAAAAAGGCGTAAAGTAGTATATTGTAGTATTAAACAAATGTATAGAATTAACGAAACGATCCCGCTACAATCGTTCGAGATCGTGAAGAACTG
>CAKZKB010000694.1 GCA_937121005.1 uncultured cyanobacterium
ATATCGAAGGAAACAGTATATTTTCCCGGATCGAGAGTGATGCCAAAATCGACATTATTAGGACTATCGATCAGGTTCAGCCAAGAAAGAGCTTGTCCGCCGCCAAACGGGTTATCAACAAATAAGTTGTTAATGTCGTAACCGTTGGGATTTGTCCAATTGGATGGCTCGTCAATTCCTGCAAATAGGTTTTGCGGTTCGGCGAGTGCTGTTTGTGCGTCGAAACTAATAGAAACCGCCGTAACGACGGAGAGAATAGAAGTTTTTAGCAATGCGTTCATGGTAAATAACCTCAGAAAAAGTGTCGGTTTGGGTTGTAGAGGCGACGCGCGATCGCCTCTACAGATCGATATGGAGAAAATGAAACTAGCGGGAAATCCGTTTCTCGATCGCTTTCATTCCTACACCCAAAGCTGTTAGCATTCCCAATACCAACCCCGGTTCGGGAACGGGTGTATGTTGGCGAGTAAAGCCTGAATAACGGACTCGTTCTTGGGAAAGGTTATAGAAACCAAAGCGTCCAGGTGAGAATGCTTCTCCGACATCTTGAGAGCTAATATCAAAGATGGTTGTATCGTTGATATCGATCTTGATACGGTTGCTTTGGTAAAGCAAACTGAAATCGTATTCGACGTAATCTTGCCACCCTTTATGGATGCCGTAGTCCGTTGCAAGGACTTCAAAACCTGGCGTGTTTTGGTGTTGCCAGAAGTTAAGATTTATGGAGTTTCCTGTAGTCGAAAAATCACCATTCACTTTGGATAAGCTGAAGCCTGGCTGTGCCCCAGATTGATAGGACTGCTTCCAGTCAAACAGGAAAAACTCCATGTCGCTGGTTAGATCTCCATTAGAGGAGATTGGAGATTGATAGCCAAAGACAAAGCCCATAAAATCATTGTCGTGGTTTGTCTCAACTCGGAATTTCCCTTCGACAGTGGTATTAAAAAACTCATCTGGGCTAACGAAAAAAGTTGGATTAGAATTGATGGTTTGTAGAACAGAGTCTCCATCGTTTTGCACGATCCAGTTTCCATTTGTACTTACCCCCTCTTGAGTCCACTCGCTGAGATCGACAGGTACAGGATCGGGAGAAGGAGAAGGTTCTGGAGTTGCTGCTGCTTCAAGTTGGAAATTACCCAGCAGTAAATCCGCCACACCTGTATAAGTGGGATCGAGGTTCAGCAAGTTCAAATTGTCTTTGAAAATATGAAAAGCCGGGTGATACTGCAAGTCACTGAAGTATCCTTTGATGCTCGCGTTGCGTTCTTGGCTGAGGCTGAGATCGAACGAAACCGTTTCCCAGGCTCCTGTTGCTAAAGAATTGAGATCGTAATCTGCATCTGCGGAATCGCCAAAGTTGTTTTGGAAATAAGTATTGAGCAAGTCGCTTGGCAAACTTCCGTCGGGAGCGAGAATATCGAAGGAAACAGTATATTTTCCCGGATCGAGAGTGATGCCAAAATCGACATCATTAGGACTATCGATCAGGTTCAGCCAAGAAAGAGCTTGTCCGCCGCTAAACGGATCGTCAACAAACAAGTTGTTAACGTCGTAACCGTTGGGATTCGCCCAATTAGAGGGATCGTCAATCCCGGAAAATAGGTTGAGAGCCAGTGTCGATCGCGCGTTGAAACCAACAGACACAATGGCGATAGCAGAAATGAGAGCGGTTTTGAGTAGCGTTTTCATGGTGTAATCCTTGTTGGTGTAAATGGAAAACTGGAGACGGAATTGCCCTTACCAAGGACTGCCGATCGTCGTAAATCCTGCCCAGTGGTAGGGGTGAGAAAAGCGACGATCGCCGGCCACATCTGGTGGTAAAGGCATTTCCCAACCGTCACCAATGAGGCGATCGCCCTCAATACGAACTTTGCCGTTAATGAGGGCAATTTGCGCTTGACGCAAGGCCTCGGCTTTGATGGGAACTTCTTGGCGATGTAACTGGTAGTAAAATTCACTCATCAACGCCATTGTGGCCGCGTCGTTCACTTGCCACACGCTGGCGATGACGGATTTTACCCCCGCACGAACTGCCAAACCTGCAAACCCTAATTCTTGCTCGATCGTCCCGATCGCGGTTTCGCAAGCATGAAGAACCAGCAGTTCGACGGGATAGTCACCATACCAATTATTTTCGCGCAAATCTGCGATCGATTCTTTGGCATCCCAGAACAAAATATGTGCGTCGTCACTGTTTAAGACATCTGATTTCTCGCTGTCTGGCGGGAAAAATTGAGCGTGGGTTCCTAGATGCACGATACCATAGTTGTCGTTACGGCGCTGGCGTTGCAAGTTTTCTAGGGTAAAGTCTTGGTTGAGAAATAGATTGCCACGCCACCATTGGAAAATGGCTTCTAAGGCAACTGGGATGCCTGGGTAGTAGCGATCGCTGTCGATACTGTAGTGCGAGGCTCCCATAGCTAAAACTTCAGTTTCTTTGATGCTTTGATAGCGAGCATCTGTGAGCGTGACGCTCGGAATTGTGCTAACCTTAAAGTTCTCGATGACAAATTGCTCGCCATCGTGTAAAGCACCCATCGGAACGCGGCGTAATCCCGAATCCATTGAGAACATGAGGGTATCAATGTGCCGTTCTTCCAAAACAGGCCGTAAAGGTTCAATCAACAATTGATATAACCCTTTGCTATGACCTAAATAGCTGCGTCCGTTGCCGTCCTTGAGTTCGCTCATCAGACGATCGACATAAATTTCTAAACTGGCTTCTTCCACGACAACCGATCGCGCAAATGTTTCTCCACCAAAAGAAACCAGTACCAAGGCCAGCAGTTCTTCTCCGGCTTGGAAGTCAACTTGTTGAAAGCGATTGTGCGGTAAAGAAATGGCATAGACAACTCCTGGTTTTAGTCCTGTTTGGGCCTCGATTTGACCCAAAACTTGCCGCACCTGGGCCGGAGTCATTGCCTCATCTTCAGAAATTTCATCTCCAAACTCGTCAGAGTATTCGTCCAATCGCAGATCTTCGATGTCGATCAGTCCGCTTTCAATTTCGCGGACAATTTGACGATCGACTTCAACACCTGGGAACCAAAAATCGAGATCGTCAGGTATAGAATCATCTTCAGGGATAAAATCGGGTGGGTCTTCTTGGTTTGAGATATCTGTAGTAGGGGGAGGAGAAATAGCTGTGATTATTGGTTTCGGCTCAATGTCTTGTTTGCTCGGAGTTTGGGTAGAAGGACCAATGATTGGATTACCTCGCTCATCTTGTCCGAGAAGAACAGTCTCGGCCGGTTCTGCAACCTCAACCTCTAGGAATGGTGGTTCTTCAGGAAGCGGATCGGGAGGAACTGAGATCTCGATCGCGTCTTCAGTCAGACTGTTTAATGCAATAACATCATCAAGTGGAACGATACTTAAAGGCGCGATCGGCGGTACGTTTTCCAAGATCGTAACCGCACCATCCCCACTGACAATATCGCCAACATCGATCGTCCCACCGGCCCGGATAGAAACGTTTC
>CAKZKB010000695.1 GCA_937121005.1 uncultured cyanobacterium
GTCGCCTCCTAGTGCTCGGTCGTTGCCGCCCCGACCGTCAAGGCGATCGTCGCTGGTAAATGAATAGCAGTAGGGACAGTAGATCTCATCGCAAAACCCGTTTCAATTTTGGAAACCCGAGGAACAATGGCCATTTCCTCGCCTACCTTAGATAATATCACCGTTTGTAGGAGATCGATCGATGTTACCGTTGGTGTTAGGATTGTTGGCGATCGCCCCCGTTTCTCCCGAACTGCCCGACTCTACGGCCCAAACCGTCGCCGAAGCCGAAGAACCGAGTCGCTTGCAAGGATATTACAGCTATCTCGACTATAGCGAAGTCGTCGAAAAAACAGTGGCGATGGTATTCGATACCGACGCGCAACAACTGGCCGATCGCTTCGGACTCGATATCTTAAACGTCACTTGGGAAGACACGGGACGCTTTTATAACTCCGCCGTCGGGCCGAATATTAGCGACATGACGATTCAAGTCGAGCAACACAATCCCATTCGCGACGAGCGCTATCTCAGCCTCATGCCTGTGATTCGCCATCCTAATTTTACCGACGAATCGGCCGATGTGGATATCGATAATTTCTATTTGCTCGTCGGCAACGAAAAAGGCGAAGCATTGCAGCGCGTTTCCCTGCGAGAGTTCCTCGATAACTTGCCGGAATACCTGCACGATGGCGAGTCTTGGGCTGGAGATGAAACCTCGCTACTCGCCGATCGCGATACTCACGTTCTCGTCAGCGCCCAAGCCTGTTTTTTACCCATTCCTGACGGCGGAACGGCGACATTTAACCCCGTTTTGTTTAACTATCAATCTTACGAAGGCGACCCAGCCGTACTCACTATTTTGGTGACGCGCGAAGGAAGCAGCGTCACGGTTATCGATAACGTTCGCGACGGTTTTGATGGCGGACGGACTTGGGGACAGCGCCTCTTTTTCAATAAAAATGGCGAACGCGCCAGCTTAACCGGACAGCGTTTGAGCGATTTCCAAGCGGGTAGCAGCGATGTTTCTGGCGATTCCGATGGCGATCCGGTGGCAGAAGTAGCCGGAGAGGAAGGGCTGAATATGGTCATGTTAATTCAAGTGCCATTGAAGCAGAAAAATCCGGATGATTTCGGTGGGGGTATTTTTTATGCACCGTTACCTTCTATGTCAGCAGCCGAAGAAAGCCAACGTAGCGATGTCGAAGCAGCCGTCATCGGACATGGGGAAGTGGAAGGCCCGTTTACGGAAATTGACAACCTAGAAATCGAGCGCGATCCCGATTTTCCGGTGCGAGTGACGGTACAATTTTATAAAGCTACCAGTAACGGCATTGTCTCGGAAGAAGATATGCGCCAAATTCACGAACAAATCGCTCGCGTTTACGAAGATGGAGATTATGTTGGCAGTTTAGTTGTCGGTGGCCCCAGCGATCGCCCCACCGAACACGACGGCCCCAAAACCGAACCGCCGGGTTGGTGGGATGACTTTTGGAACCGTTACGAAGAAAATACGGGTCAGTCGCGAGAAGAGGCGATCGAAATGTGGTACGATTTGACTGGGAGCGATCGCTATCCCGAGTCGGAAGCAGAGTTACGAGAATGGCTCGAAGAACGCGATCGTTAACATTAGTTTCGGGCGGGCATTGCCCGCCTTAAGTGGATACTTTTCCTTCCCCTTGGAACTCGAAAGACTTCACGTCATTTATTTTGAATCTACGGAAGATTTAGACGAAACGGATATTGACATCACCGATATTTTACTCGCGATCGCGAGCCTTTATCGGTATTGCTAGGGACGCGATGGAAACAGGCGATCGTCAGTCGCTTCGCTCCAATTAAAAATTAAAAATTAAAAATTTAGACCATACGTCTAAAGCCAGGGGCTTGGGTTGATGCTTCGCGTTTATTCTTCCACGAATAAATTTGGGGGCTTGTATCCATGATATTCTCGGTCAGCGTGCGTCGCAATTACTGTCCCAAGCGCGATCGCTGTTAGTTCCGCAATTGACGGTAGACTAGAAATCGTGTTATCTTCAAACAAGGATAGTATCGATACAGGCCAAAATGCTTCCAGCACACTATCGCTGCCTGCAACAGAGAAGCAATAGTAGAGTCTCTTTGGTAGAAGATACTCGGGAGGGCGATCGTCGTTGTGTTTTCAAGCGGTTTGACAGCAAAGAGGCGCTGGCGAATGAAATTCGCGCCTTAGAAAAGTTAGAAAGATACGATCGCGTTCCGAAACTGCTCGATCGCTCGGAAACAGAATTGTATCTCGTGAGAGAACATATTCCCGGTGAAAATCTTTATAACGCGATCGCCAGCACTACACCTTTGGATAGCGATCGCGTTATTGTGTTACTGGAAGAAGTTTTAGAAGTCTTAGAAGCGATCCACAAGCAAGGGATCGTTCATAACAATCTTCGCCTATCGAACCTGATTCGGGATAAGGAAGATCGTCTCTATGTTGTCGGGTTCAGCCAAGCAAACCCGGAGAAGTCGGATTTTTCTAAGGATATGCGATCGCTGGGAAGAATTGCTGTGTACGCGCTGACGGGAGTTTCTCCTAAACCAGATAACAGTATTGTTTGGCGCGATCGCATTTCGGTTCCTCAAAAGTTAGCAGATCTTGTCGATACAATGCTATTATCTAATGGGAGTCAAGGGTATCGCCATGCGATGCAGGCGTTGAAAGTGGTGCGATCGTTGAAAACATCAGAAAATGACAATCGAGTTTCCCTGAGAACAGTTGGAATTGTCATAGGAACTGTCTTAACTGTTTTAGGCGCGATCGGTAGTATTTTAGGTGGAATTGGTGCAGTTCCCTCAATTGTAGCATATTTTCGGGAGGTCTCATCAGATGAGGCGAATCCTCACTTTAAAACTTACGAAAATCCACGATATGGAATTCGGTTGCAATATCCTCCCGATTGGGAAGTACGAGAAATTGAAGATCCGATTACGGGAGTGGTGGTAAAATTCTTAGCACCGAAGGAAAACGAATCGGATGAGTTTTATCCTGCGGAGGTGATTGTCAGCGTGGAAGAGTTAGCAGAACCGATGTCGTTAGATGAGTACCGAGATTCCGCGATCGATCAGATTGAAATGTTCAATCCAGATGCAGACATTTTGGAGGTGCGAGAGGCGACGTTGGCAAATCGTCGTGCTTATGAAGTGGTTTATATCGATACAGGATATCGAAAGATGGAAATTTTTACAGTCAAAGAGGCAAGATCTTACTCTGTTGTCTACATTTCAAGGGAAAGGGGCAACCATAGGGGGATTGCCCCTACGTTGAATCAGATAAGTTTATCATTTTTGTAAAGAGGGAGGAAGCGATCGTCTACCACCACCACCCCATATACCACCTGGAGTATCGAGATCGTCTAAACATAATGATGGACGATACTTGAGATTGTTTGTATGAATTACTTCTGTACTGCAACGAATATCATAATCTGAAGGGTACTCAAAGACTCCATATGCAGTCAAGAAGCGATCGTCAGTTGGGATGCCTAAAGAATCGACTGTTCCCAGCCTAGCATCAATGACAACTTGCCCATTAATCCCGACTAAATCTCCGTCTTCATCCAGAATCGGGCCGCCACTCATACCCGGTTTGGATATATTAGGATAAACTAAAGAGTACCCCTCCCCTTGTGGCTCAACAATGGCAGTAATTTGCCCGTCTTCAAATCGATAATAACGATTCGGACTAATTCCATCAGGATTTGCCCAACCAGAGACATATACAACTGTACCATGACTCAAATCTTCAGGATCGCCTAGTTCAGCCACTTGATATTCTACTTCACTAGAAAACTGCAATACTGCTAAATCAAACTTTTCAAGCTGATGTCCTGAAATAATAGGAACCTGATGAATCCTGCCATCGGAAGTTTGAACTTGGTAAGTTCCCAAGTCCTCAACCACGTGCCAGTTTGTTAGCACCGTGTAAGTATTCGTGTCTCGATCGAAGTCTACAATGACCCCCGAACCCGAATTGGGGCCATCGATACGAACCGTAATCTCTCTAGCAATTTCAGCAATCTCTTCCGGTGTTAGTGCCATGGCGAGTTGGGGCTGGACAATCGCCGCGATCGCGCTTCCTGCCAACACTGCTAACAGTCGATTCCAGTGTGCCATTGCCAATTCTAGAACGAGATACCGCTAGTTTAGCACGCGATCGCGTTTTGTGCAAGTCCTGGCCGATAGGGAAACGAGAGGCGATCGCGCAAGACTTCAGCCTATTTCATCTATTTCACCCGTTTTTTCTAAAACTGAAATCAAATCGGGCAAGCTATTGTGCACCGTATCCCAGATAACAACCAAATCAATATTGGCATATTCGTGGATAATTCGATTTCGCATTCCGTTGATTTCATGCCAAGGAATATCGGCATGAGATTGACGAGTCAAATCTGAAATCTGACGCGCGGCTTCACCGATAATCCCGATCCGTCTGATGACTGCATCTTGTAGCCGCATATCTTCAAGAAATTCATCAATGGAAGTTCCTTCTAGGTAACTGACAGCTAACCTCGAAGATTCCAGCATATCAAGAAGTAACTGACGATCGCGCATCTTCATAAATCACCTTAGCAGACGATAAAATTTCTTGACGGCGTAAATAGTTGAGGCTTTGTTCGACTCCGCGACGACTAATTAGATCCACCTGACGCTGAAAAATCTCAGCGAGTTCGGTTTCCATGCGAACGAGATCGAACAGAGTATGATGGGCTTCAGCAGTAAAACGAACGAGTACATCGATATCGCTATCGGGACGAAAATCATCTCGCAGAACCGAGCCAAACAGCGCCAATTCGCAGATTTGCCAGCGCTGACAAAAAGCCTCAATTTGTGCCATTTGCAATTCGATATTCGTGAGTTTCATATCCAAGCTGGTTTTGCACCATATCCCATGCCATTACCCAATCTATAGTAGCATATTCGCGAGCCATCGGAGCAAAATTATCGATTGAAAGGTTTAACCTGTGGCATAATCGGTAAACTGACGCATAAACGGAGGCTGGAAACCTAAGACAATATCCTCTTTAGGAACGCCTAATGCAACCAATTCTTTGCCAATTTCTAGTTCGGTGTTGTTATGCTGAATCCAAATTTTCCCATTTTTGATTTCGATATACAAAACGCAGCCACACATTTGTCGCCCGTTTTGAAAACCGAAAAAGACAATCCCATAGCGATCGCGTTCCGTATCGCCAATAAATTGCCGTTCGATGTCCGGGTTCGCCGAGGGTGGTTCGCCAAACTCGCTCAAGACTTCGATGACTTTAGCACGATAAAATTCTAGCTTTTCCATTGTTCGATGGTTTCCTTGTCTGTATCGTAAACAACTAATTTAATTTGTTGTTCGTCTACAATTCTCGCAATTAGAGGACGACAAAAAAACGTGCAATCGACCCCAGAAGGGATCGCCAGATATAAAACGCGATCGGGGTCAACTTGCCGCAAACTGAAGCGATAGTTGATGAATTGTCCGACAGCAGTATGAAATTCCGAGATATTGGACTCGCCAATAAAACTCTTAACCTCAACGGCAATTTTTTCTCCGTTGCGTTCGGCTCCAATGAGTCGTTCGGCTCCCAGATCGATAAAAATTTCATAGTCGTTTAGATCGAAGTGTAACGGATCGTGAGTAATCGTCCACCCATCTTTTTGGAGAGCGGATTTGACTGTGTTGTGAAAGCGATCGCGGGCCGGCATAAAGTTACATCCTCAAGGAAGTTGCATGGATAGAAAAAATCTATAATTCACGGTCGATCGTGGAGTTCGATCGCGATTCATCTGTTCTCTCCATCTCCTCTTCAGAGATAAAGTCGATAAACTTTTCGACATCGACATAAAGCTGTAAATTATCGTAAAATACCGGGCCGCGACCAATTTCCAATCGCCGTCCTCGAACTCGACCTCGTATATCCAATAATAAACTCAATCCGTAATTTGCATCCATATGCGATGGGAGCATGACCAGCAAATGCTCGCAGTTTACCCCCACTTCAGGAGTAACACAAATAGCCGGTTGACCGTTGACGATCGCTGCGTTAAGATAGTTCAAGAGTCCGTTATCGTGGAAGCGTTGAAGTCGCAGAGAAACTTCTTCGCACCGTGCCTGCGGACTCCAACCCGACACGGTAAAAATCCAGTAAATAATTGGCACTTGGCCGCGTGGAGTTCTGGCATAAGTGGCGGGAACTGAGTCGCCATTGTTGTTTGTGGCTCGATCGCAATAGTAAGTATTCCCAGCATAGCTAGGTTGGCTGACAATGACAGTTACACCGACTGTCACGAGCAACCCTGCGAGCGATCGCGTAAGTTTCTCGATTGTATCCATCGCACTTTCAAAAACAATGGCTTTATGCCTGTATTATACACTTTATTGGCGAAGGCGCGAATTGGAGGGTAACGACTGACAACAATTGTGCGATCGCGCCATCAACTGATATATTAAAGACTGTAGCCACCCTTGCTATCGACATGAAAACCACCCGACCTTACGGCACATGGACTTCTCCCATCACCTCAGATGCGATCGTCGCTGACAGTTTGCGCCTCAGTGGAGTGGCATTCGATGGCGAAGTCGCCTATTGGTTGGAAGGACGACCCAAAGAAGGGGGACGCTACGTTTTAGTGCGACGGGATCCCTCTGGAAATACCGCCGATATCACCCCAGAAGGATTTAACGTTCGCACTCGCGTCCACGAATATGGTGGCGGCGCATTTGTTATCGACAACGGCACAATTTATTTTAGCAATTTTACCGACCAACGCATCTATCGCCAACCGGCCGACGGCGAACCCCAACCCCTCACTCCAGAAGGGCCATTTCGCTATGCGGATCTGGTTGTCGATCGCGATCGATCGCGCCTCATTTGCGTGCGCGAACACCATTCTCTCGACCAAGAACCGGAAAACGAACTGGTGAGTATCGACGCAGAAGGAAACGCCACTGTTTTGGTTTCGGGAAGCGATTTCTATTCTTCTCCTTGCTTGAGTCCCGACGGTTCTCAACTGGCTTGGTTGAGTTGGAACCATCCCAATTTGCCTTGGGATGCAACGAGTTTGAACGTTGCCAATGTAGACGACAACGGCGAACTGGGAGAGGTCAAAATCCTGCCCCACAAAGACCCCGAATCTGTTTTCCAGCCGCGCTTTTCTCCCAACGGCACGCTCTATTTTGTTAGCGATCGCTCCAACTGGTGGAACCTCTATCGCTGGATCGGCGATCGCGTCGAACCTGTCTTCCCCTTATCGGCTGAATTTGCTACGCCGCAATGGGTTTTTGGAATGTCTACTTACGATTTTGTAGACGAACAGTGTATCGTTTGTACCTATACGCAACAGGGCAATTGGAAGCTGGCAACCCTCAACCCCCACGCCAAAACCTTAACACCGATCGCCACTCCTTATACTTCCATTTCTGGGATTCATGCCAGTGGCGATCGCATTCTGTTTCTCGGCGGTTCTCCCACCGCACCGGGAGCAGTGGTTTGGCTCGATTTGCAAACCCAGTCGGTTGAGATCTTGCAGCAAGCTAGCCGTCTTTACGTCGATCCGGGCTATATTTCCACCCCGCAAACCCTCGAATTTCCCACCGAAAACGCTCAAACCGCTTACGGCTTTTTCTACCCACCAACTAATAAAGATTTTGTTGCCCCGGAAGGCGAAAAACCGCCCTTATTGGTTAAAAGTCATGGCGGCCCAACTTCGAGTACATCGAGTAGTTTGAGCCTCTCCATTCAATACTGGACGAGTCGGGGATTTGCAATTTTAGATGTTAACTATGGGGGCAGTACCGGATACGGACGGGACTACCGCCAACGCTTGCGCGACAAGTGGGGAATTGTCGATGTAGACGACTGCGCGAACGGGGCGCGTTTTCTAGTGGCAAAAGGCGAAGTTGATGGCGATCGCTTGACGATTTCTGGCGGAAGTGCCGGGGGTTATACGACCTTGTGCGCTCTCACGTTTCGCGATACCTTTAAAGCGGGAGCCAGTTACTACGGCGTGAGCGATTTAGAAGCCTTGGCTCGCGACACTCACAAGTTTGAATCGCGCTATTTAGATGGGTTAATTGGCCCCTATCCCGATCGCAAGGATTTATACGAAGCGCGATCGCCCATTCATCATGTCGATCGTCTCTCTTGTCCGGTTATCTTTTTCCAAGGACTTGAAGATAAAATCGTGCCCCCCAACCAAGCGGAAATGATGGTCGATGCCTTGCGCCAAAAAGGTCTTCCCGTCGCCTACGTTACCTTCGCTGAAGAACAGCACGGATTTCGGCAAGCAGACAATATCAAACGGGCTCTCGATGGCGAATTTTACTTTTATTCGCGCATTTTTGGCTACGAACCGGCCGAGGATCTCGAACCCGTGACGATCGAAAATTTGTAATTCTACACATAAAAATGCCCGTGTAGGGGCGATTCGCGAATCGCCCCTACAACAAGGAGATCGCGTTGGGTATCGTTCCTCTACCCAACCGACAAGATTTGTATCGTCTTACCGTATCAATTTTGGATATCATCGCAATTGTGACAGGAAAAGCGATACAATAAAGACGTTCGTTTAGTCCGCACCCCAGTCGAATCGATGCTAGAACAACTGCGATCGCGAAAAGCCTTTATCTGCGACATGGATGGAGTCATCTATCATGGCGATCGACTGCTTCCTGGCGTGCCGCAATTTATTGATTGGCTGCACCGAGAACAAAAACAATTTTTGTTCCTCACTAACAGCAGCGAGCGATCGCCGCGAGAACTGCGCGAAAAATTGCACCGCCTCGGCCTAGAAGTGAGCGAAAACAACTTCTATACCAGCGCCCTAGCGACTGCCAGTTTTTTATCCCAACAGCGTCCCAATGGTAGTGCTTTTGTCATCGGCGAACCCGGACTGATTAATGCGCTATACGAAGCGGGCTACTCTATCAACGATTCTAATCCCGATTACGTCGTCATTGGCGATACGCGGGGTTACAGTTACGAAAAAATCGAAAAAGCTGTCGTTTTAGTCCGTCAAGGTGCGAAACTCATCGGCACGAATCCCGATGTTACTGGCCCCTCTGAAAAAGGCATCGTTCCGGCGACGGGTGCGCTTGCTGCCCCCATCGAAATGACAACAGGTGCGAAAGCCTATTACGTGGGCAAACCCAATCCGTTGATGATGCGAAATGCCCTCAAGAAATTGGGCTGCCAGCGCGAAGAAACCGCCATTATTGGCGATCGCATGGATACAGACATCATCGCAGGTATTGAGTCCGAGATTCAAACTGCATTGGTACTTTCCGGTGTCAGCGATCGCGCCATGCTATCCCAATTTGCTTACCGTCCCGGCTACATTCTCGATGGTGTGGGGGATTTGGTTCCCTAATTTTGCCCCTCTCGCAACTCGTGTAACAACTGTCGCTTCACCTCAATAAATTCTGGGGTGAGTTTGATATCGAGATCCCCATCTTTGGCAAACGGAACCCGCAAGTGCGATCGGATCCGTCCGGGATTGACTCCCATCACGTAAGTGCGCTCGCCTAAAAATACGGCTTCTTCAATATCGTGGGTAATTGAAAGAATAGTCGTATGGGTATCTTCCCATAATTTGAGGATAAATAACTGCATTTGTTCCTTAGTTTGCGCGTCTAGCGCCCCAAAAGGCTCGTCCATTAACAATATCTCCGGTTCGTTAACCAAAGCCCGCGCGATCGCCACTCGTTGCTTCATTCCTCCTGACAGTTGACTCGGGTACGCATTGGCAAATTTTGTCAAGCCGATCTGCTCGAGATAGTAACCGACGCGCTGTTTTTTTTCCGATTTGGGGATATCGCGCAAATTCAATCCGAAAGCAATATTTTCAGCCACGCTCAACCAAGGATAGAGCGTGTAACTCTGGAAAATCAAGCCGCGATCGCGTCCCGGCCCCAACACCACTTCCCCATCGACGCGCACTTCCCCCGAAGTTGGGGCCTCTAAGCCAGCGATAACACTGAGTAGGGTCGATTTACCGCAACCCGACGGCCCCACCAGCGTCACGAACTCCCTGGGAAAAACCTGTAAATCGATATCTTTAAGCGCCACCAAGGACTTGCCTTGACTCTTAAATACCTTGCTTAAGTTGCGAACGTCCAGCCGAGGAACCACTGAGGATCCGCGACCGTCGGCCGCCGCCGTGTCTGCGTTCGTCGGTAAATTTGACAACTTGGCCCGCGTCATGTCATCCTCCCAAGGGATCGTGCGTATCCATGTTTCCATTAAACTGGACTTAAATCGCGATCGCCAGTCTTGACATGAGTGAAATTTCGGGATCCTCTCAGAAGCGCTACCTGAAGCCTTCTCTATTTTGGAACATTCGCGGCGACATTCCCTCCTGGTTGGGGGTTTGTCTGTCGGTTGTTGCCCTTGCCATTCCCCTGGCGGCTTGGGCGGTTGTCAGCTACGCGGGTTGGGTTTCTCCCATGTTTCTCCCCACGCCGACGGCGGTTTTCAGCGCCGGGATCGGGATGTTTTCGGGATCCGATCCCCTGGTGCGAGATATTTTTGCCAGTTGCGCCCGCGTCTTGGCGGGGTTCGTCGTCGCCGCTTTGGTTGGGGTTCCCGTCGGCATTTTGATGGGAACGTTTCCGACAATGGACAGTCTTTTTGCCCCCATTGTAGGGACAGTGCGCTATATGCCCGTGATGGCATTCGTGCCGTTAATTGTGATTTGGGTAGGGTTGGGGGAAGCCTCAAAAACGACGATTATCTTTTTGGGAATTGTGTTATATAACGCCATTATGGTGGCGGATGCAGTCAAGTTTATCCCCAAAGAATCGATCGACGTGGCTTATACTTTGGGAGCCGATCGCCTACAAGTGTTGCGAAAAGTGATCTTGCCCGCTACATTTCCTAACGTCCTCGATACGTTGCGCGTCAATATTTCTGGAGCGTGGAACTTTTTGGTGGTGGCTGAGTTGGTGGCGGCGCAAAACGGCCTCGGATTTCGCATTGTTCAGGCGCAGCGCTTTCTACAAACGGAAAAGGTGCTGTTTTGTATTGCTTTAATTGGATTGATTGGCTTGATTATCGACTACAGTTTGAAGTTTATCTCGCGAATTTTGACTCCCTGGGCCGATCGATCGCGTAGTTAGGGATTAGGTGTTAGGTATTAGGGGGAAACGAAGCCGCGATCGTCATGTTCCTCCTAGAACCTAACCGATCGCCAGGGTTAAATCCGGTCAGTCTCCGAATGTTATACCAATTTCCATCATTTTCCTTGCCGGAGATGACCGCGCTCCACTATAATCAACAGAGGCCAAAACTTACCAGCAAAACTCGATGAACCCTGAAATTGCCAAACCGCTCGCCAAACTTCTTATTCAAGGTGGCATAATTGTGGGAGCCACTGTCTGTGCTACCGCAATTACTCCGGCGGCGGGAATGGCAACTTTAATGGCGACTCTCCTTTCATCTGGTACTAAAACCTTTGAGGGGGCCGCAGGGAGTATATTAGCTAATATCTTGGAAGGTGGAAAAGATTACATCTGCAATAAAATTGGTCAGGAATCGCATTTAGGTAACGAACCTTTGACCAGAGTCATAGGTAAAGCGATTGCAGAAATCGTGCGATCGCAAGTTAAAACAAAGTCTTTTCGATTGCGAGATCGTGGGTTAATTAAACTCGCAAACTATATCTCTCAGGATTGGTCTAAAGCCTTAGAGAAGTATTCTCAACAGCAGATTTCAGGGATTAACTCTCGCGATCTAGGAATCCGAGAAATCGATCTCCCTAAATATTTTTTGGGCGATCCCAGTCAATTCGACCAACTGCGGGCACTAACCGAACCCACTTGGCGAGAGATCTTGCGAAGTGTGGCTAAATTTGGTAAAATACAAGTCTCGGAATCGTCTATTTCTAGATGCGCTGCTGAACTTCATCTCAAGTTTCCGAACGCATTGCGAGAAAGTCTGAAGCAGGAACGTCAAGAAGCCTTTACTGAATTGTCTAGGCTGGTTTGGGGGAAATTATACCAAGCAATCGAAAGCAATCAAGCCGCGATCGTCCAGGAAATTTATACACTTCAGAAAACAGATTGCAACATCTTGGGTCAGTTAGAATTAATTTCTTCAGATCTAAAACAGTCGATCGACCAATGCGATCGCCTCGAAGAAACTCAAAGACAGTTTCTCAATGAGTTTGTACGCATCATTGTTGATTTTGAAGAATTGAAGGCGATCGCATCTAGGAATTTAAAAGTAACCGAAAATGTGGCTGAAGATGTCAAGGGAATTAAAGCAGATGTCGAAAAAACCCGAAAGATGTTGGAGAAGTTGTCTGCAAGCAAGGATAGCGATCGTCCTCTTCCCCCATCTTCAATTGTTTCCTGTCTAGTTACTCTCGACTACCGAGAACAACACCGTCGGTTTGAAGATACTATCGACAAATATGATTGTGCCTCATTTGTAATTAGAGGCGGATATGGGTGCGGTCAAAGATGGTTAATCAACCGTTTCTTACATGGTACTCCCTTTGGATCTTCTGCTTTCCGTCAACCACTGCACGTTAATCGGTGCGTCAGACAACTTGAAGATTTTTGGTACACAATTGGTCATACCCTAAAAACTATCCCAAAACCGGAAGCTATCCAAGAAAACCTCTTCAACCGGTGGCAAACTCAGACTGTTGTATTAGCAGTTTACGGTTTAGAAAACTTTAGGAAATACCTACCTGCTTTTTTGTCTGAAGTTTGGCAACCGCTTATTGCTAAAATGAGAGAGTACACTAACAAAAATCGCTATCGCCTACTCATCTTTTGGGTAGATGATAGTGGTAAAGCATTTGAACTCGAAATTCCTCAAATGTCCGATCGACTCTGTATCCCTATTGAACTGCCACCCTTGTCATCAATACCTAACGAACAAATTGAGTCGTGGTTTGGGATTTATCATCAATTATTCGAGCAACAAATGCAAGGATCTGATATGGATCGAATGCTTGAGGAAATTCTGGAAGCAAACGACTACCCAATTCGGGTTTTACAAAAAATTTGTGCCTATGCTGATGTTGAATGGGAAGACATTGTAACGAGGTTTGTACTATGAATGAAGGCACGATCGAGCAGCCAATTTACACGGGCAAACAAGAATACCAGCCGCCACCGGGATACCGCGATCGCCTCGGACGATGGTTAAAGCCCTATTTTCCCAGCGACGATCTCATAGAAGTCGTCAATTTAACCATTGAGTTAAAACGTCCCTTATTGCTGCAAGGCGAACCCGGTTGTGGTAAGACTTTGCTAGCACGAGCGATCGCCTACGAGTTCGGACAGCATTATCTAGAAGAAGATAGCTGGCCGTACTACGCTTGGAATATAAAATCGACCTCTCGGGCCGTAGATGGATTGTATCGTTACGATGCGATCGCTCGCTTGCGGGACGCTCAACTGGTAGGCATTGATTCGACAACTTTAAGGGATTCCTTGAGCGTTTTAGAAACAAGGGATTTGCTCACTCGGTTGAAAGATCGACGTAAATACCGTCAATGGGGTGCGTTAGGAAACGCGATGCAATCGAAAACCGATCGCCCGGTTTTACTCATCGACGAAATCGACAAAGCTGATATCGACTTCCCCAACGACTTGCTGCTAGAACTCGACGAATTGCGGTTTGAAGTCCCGGAAACCGGAGAAGAAATTGCCGCCGGCGATCGCCCCCCAATAACCATTATTACCAGTAACAGCGAACGTCCCTTACCCGACGCTTTTTTGCGCCGTTGTCTGTACTATTACGTGGAATTTCCTGACGAAGATCGCCTGATCCAAATTGTGAAATTGCACCATCCTCTTGCAGTAGAACGAGAAGAATTAGTTGATGCTGCTGTCAAACGCTTCTCAGAGTTGCGCGAGTTGCTGGAAAAACGGCAAGATGGCAAACCCCCTGGAACTAGCGAATTTCTTGATTTTATGGCAGTATTGTTAGGGAAAACTCCAGAAACGGCCTCGGAATACCTCGAACAGTTGAGTCAGCGATTGCCATTGCTTTGTACGCTGATTAAGACGAAAGACGATCGCGATCGCTATATTGAAGACAGCTAATTTGTGCAACGGATCGTAATATATCTGTAGGGGCGAACGGCGTTCGCCCTTGAGCAAAACCGCCG
>CAKZKB010000696.1 GCA_937121005.1 uncultured cyanobacterium
TAGGCGATCGCTTGTACCGAACCGACGGCAAAACCGCATTCCCCCAAGGCTTCAGTGAGGGCCATTTGGTTTTCCACGCGATCGACGAACATGACCCCGTTGAGGTGATCCATTTCGTGTTGGATGACTCGCGCGAGAAGATCGTTGGCAAATATTTTTTGGGGTCGTCCCCGTTCGTCTTTAAATTGTACCTCGATCGCGGCCGGACGTTTCACGTCGAGAAAGACCCCTGGAACGCTCAAACAGCCTTCTTGACCGATGGCAATTTCGCGGCTAAAGGCCTTGATAACGGGGTTGATCAGCACTAACGGCGGCTTGGCGGCGTTGTCGGGTTCGTCATCAACCACGAGCATTTGTTTGTTCACCGCCACTTGCGGCGCAGCCAAACCGATCCCGTCGGAACTGTACATGGTTTGCAGCATTTCCTTGGCCAGATCGCGCACGGTGGCATCGACGCGAGAAATGCGCTTTGCTTTTTGGCGCAAGACGCGATCGCCCAAGAAGTGAAGCGCTAAGGGGGGCTTTTCTAACTTTTTCTTTTCGACGGATATTGTATTGGATGTGGGCATTAGTTCTCTGGTAGGGATAACGGCACGAAATTGTTGGCGACTTCAAAGGGAAGGGATATATAATTGCCCTTATCGCTACTTCTAGGATAGAAAATCTGCAAATAAATGTAAAGTCACGCGCCCCCGGCGGTCGATCGGGAAACTGGCCCTCCCTTCGATCGGATAACACTGATGCGAGGCGATGGCAACCGTATTTTCACTAAAAGGGTTGCACTCCAGCAATTGTGTGTGGTACGATTGATTAGTTGTACAAATGCGATCCATACCTAGCGGTCGAACAGCAGTGCAAAGGTCGGGGCCTCAACCAGCGCCCACTCTCCGATCTCGTTGATGTCACCGAGAACTCGATCCCGACTCCGAAGACGACTCGAGCGCACCTACGCTCGATCGGATGCAGCAACTGCTCGAAACCGACTCACCCAACAACCAAAAATAGGGGAACCTCACATGATATTGGTGATGGTGGATGCGGATATCCTTGTTGAAGCGGTATCGGCACCCAAAGTTTTTGTACGTCGCTACGGTGATGAATTATGGGAATGGATGAAGTCGCCTCGAATTGCGGGATACGTGACTCCTTTGGGGTACGATCGTATCCAGAAGACAGTGGCCGGCAAACCCAACGGCGATCGCATTGTCGGTTATATTCGGCAAGTCGTCGAAGTTTGTAGCGTCAACACCGCCATTTTAGAAGCGGCGCGCGCCCTCAATTGGCTCGATTTTGAAGCCGCCGTCGAATACCTGTGCGCCCGAGAAATGGGACTCGATGGTATTGTCGCTTTAAATCCGGGTACGTTTGCCCTTCAAGAAACACCTGTCTATACCATTGTCGAACTGTTGGTACAAATGCCGTTAGGGGAAGAACTCGATCGCTATCGCAGCGACTTCGATCGCCTTTTGGAGTTGTGCGGGGAGCATTGCCAACCCTATCTTCCCGTTCACCTCAGTCGGTGGTTTAAAGATGAATTTAACGAGGGATGGCAAACCGTAGAATCCTTGTTGGGGCGCGAACTAGCCATATCGAATCGCTGGCATTCTCCTCCACTGCAACGGGGTAAAATGCTCGATTTCGGAACCGGCGATCGGGTGGCATTAGTGATGGGAATTCAACACCTACGCGCCCCAGAAGCGAATGTTTGGGTAGAATTGCTCCCCGATCGCGATCGCAATTCTTTGCCAGATAACATTCAGTTAGACGTTCTCGACGAGGAGTTTAACCTGGTGATGCAGGCAGAGTACCAAAACACGAGCCACATCCGCCTAAAATTCACCGCCGATCGCGGCGACTACTTCAGCCTGAAAATCCGCCGGGAGGACAGTTGCCTCTCGGAGCATTTTTTGGTGTAATGGAGGCTAGAGCTAGGAGCGAGCGCTATGAGTAAATCCGTCGTTCTCAAACTCGATGGCGATCTGGAAGTCCAGGGATTTCGAGCCATTCTCGAAATCAAATCCGATGGTCAGTCGCGTACCATTGAAAAGTGGGGAAACTTGCCACCGGATCCGGATTTGGCTCGTAGCGTCTCTGTCTGGCAACAGCACTATCGTAAGGTTATCGCACCGTACCGCCGCCTGAAACTCCAGCAGGAGGATGTTTGTCAGGAGAACGAAAATCCGATGGCGGAGTGCCAAAAATCGGCAAAAGAACTGCGCGATCGCATGGCAAAATGGCTCGACTCCGATGAGTTCCGGCCCCTCGATCGACGTGTGCGGGAGGCGTTGAGTCCCGATGATGACATTCAGTTTTTAATCCGCAGCGACGATCGCATTTTGCAACGGTTGCCTTGGCACAGTTGGGAATTTTTCGAGCGCTACGATCGCGCTGAAGTTGCCCTCGGCGCGATCGAGGTTGATGGCGATCCCTCGGCGATTCCCATGGAGAAACCACCGCAGCCGATCGTCCGCATTTTGGCCATTTTAGGACATTCACAAGGCATCGATCTAGAACGCGATCGGGCCTTTCTCGAAAGTTTGCCTCAGACGCAGGTTAAATTCTTAGTGGAGCCCACGCGCAAAGAAATCAGCGATCGCTTGTGGGAACAATCCTGGGATATTCTCTTTTTCGCCGGACACAGCGAAACAGAAAACGATACGGGAAGAATCTATATCAATCCTGACGAAAGTTTGAGTATAACTGAGTTGTGGTACGGCTTGCGAAAAGCCGTCGAAAATGGCTTGCGGTTGGCCATTTTTAATTCCTGCGATGGGTTGGGATTGGCAAAACAACTCGAAGACTTGCACATTCCGCAGACGATCGTCATGCGCGAACCTGTCCCCGATCCGGTGGCGCAAGAGTTTTTGAAATACTTTTTAGATGGGTTTGCCAAACAAGGGAAATCCTTCGCGCGATCGGTTCGCGAAGCCCGAGAACGGTTGCAAGGGTTGGAAGCTGACTATCCTTGCGCGACTTGGTTGCCTACCATTTGTCAGGTTCGAGAAGTCGATACTGATACTACCTCGACAGAACATTTTTACTATTCTCAAATTTTCTCTAGCAACAAAACTTTCACGGAGAAGTCAAAACTTAAACTGCATTCACTCAAGGCACTAGGTTGTCTTGCTGGAGTGTTGAGTGTAGGACTTTCTGCATGGTCGATTGGTCTGCCAAAAATTTCAATGTTTTTAAACAATCAAGGATTCGCTCGCTATGAAAACAACGATTTAATTCAAGCAAACAAATATTACCAATTATCACTAGCATTAAATCCCAATAACCGTGCTACTCTTTACAATGTTGCATGGTTGTGCGAGCAAGTTCAGGACTTAGAATGTGCAATTGATAATTACAGGAAATCTGCCCGTCTTGGTCTTTCTGCTGCCTTTAGTAACCTTGGCAGAATTTACATTCTTCAAGGAGATTATGAAGAAGCTATAACAGTTCTTCAAAAAGGCTCGATCCTGTTGAAAAGAGATCCATCTTTTCCTGTTGCTTATGCTTTACACAAAAACATAGGATGGGCTAGGCTCGAACAAGGAGAATATTCGGAAGCCCAAAAGCATCTCGATCGAGCCATTTCAATAGACAAAAAAAGGGGGGAAGCCTATTGCCTAATTGCACAAACTTATGAGAGAATGGAAGATCTAGGTAAAGCTGCTTCGCATTGGCAAAACTGTTCAGATTATGCTCGTCCTCAAACGCCAGAAGAAGATCTATGGTTACAGAAAGCTCACCATCGACTTAATCAGCTAGAATAAGCGAAGGACTAATTTTATCAGGGTGCACAAAGTCCATGAAACCTAAGCTCAATATACTCATAGTGATTTCTACTACATTGCTAGAAATCAGTTTTTTGTGTTTAAACTGTTTTTTGTGTCTAAACTCTAGTCATTTAAAAAACCATTTGATACAAAATATTGGCTCGCTCGCAACTGATGATGGTGGTTGCCATGATGGAGAAACTCAAGGAGATATCGCCTGTCCTAACTATATTTAAGTAGCTAGAGTTTAGCATCGTTAGTACGAACTAGGAGAGGGATTTGAACATTTGCTCTCCCACAAATGGGATGATTGGCGAACGACAATCATACTCAACAAGAAATGAACGCTAGCGATCGCTTGGGCTACAACGTGATATTATGGTGCTAGGTCGAATACCATCACTGGTGCCAGGTGAGTCCTGCCGACTCGGATATAAGCGTTATGAACAAGTCAGTTGTTCTGAAGCTAGATGGCGATCTAGAGGTTCGAGGATTTCGGGCCATTCTCGAAATTAGATCCGAGGGGGAGTCTCGCACTATTGAGAAGTGGGGGAACTTGCCACCGGATACCGAACTTGTGCAGAGAATATCCGAATGGCGGCAAAAATATCGTAAGATGTTAAAACCTTTCGGTCGTCTTTATCCAAAAGACGTGACTTATCAAGAAGGGGGACAGGATCCAATCGGGGAATGCCAAAAAGCAGCTAACGCATTACGCGATCGCATGGCAAAATGGCTCGACTCCGATGAGTTCCGCCCCATCGATCGCTGTTTGCGCGAACAGTTGAATCCTGACGACGATATTCACTTGGTCTCTTAACCCAACCAGCGAGCCACATCTTTGGCGTGATAGGTTAAAATCAGATCTGTACCCGATCGCTTAAAGGCGGTCATGGTTTCCATGACTACTTTCTCTTCATCGATCCAGCCATTCAATGCTGCCGCTTTCACCATTGAATATTCACCCGAAACATTGTAAGCAGCAACGGGTAAATTTGTTGCTTGTTTCACCCGCCAAATGATATCCATGTAGGCCAAAGCGGGTTTAACCATGAGCATATCTGCTCCTTCAGCGATGTCGAGTTCGATTTCTTTAATCGCTTCGGTGCCATTGGCCGGATCCATTTGATAGGTACGACGATCGCCAAATTGAGGCGCAGACTCCGCCGCATCTCGGAACGGCCCGTAATACGCAGAAGCGTATTTGGCCGCGTAAGATAAAATCGGTAAATTCTCGTAACCCGCCTCGTCAAGACTGCTACGAATGGCTTGCACGAACCCATCCATCATCCCTGACGGGGCAATAATATCGGCCCCTGCTTTTGCTTGCGCCACTGCGGTTTTTTTCAACAGTTCCAATGTCGGATCGTTGAGCACTCGCCCGCTTAAATCTCCGACTTCCGAATAACCGCAATGTCCGTGATTGGTGTACTCGCACAAACAAGTATCCACCGCCACCACCAAATCGGGAACCGCTTTTTTAACCGCTTCTGTCGCCTTTTGGACGATACCGCAATCGTGCCACGCCCCGGTTGCTTCTACGTCCTTATCTTCTGGAATACCAAATAAAATAATCCCTGGAATGCCGAGATCGCGCACTTCTTTGGCTTCCTCAACAATTTTGTCTACCGACATTTGGTAGACTCCAGGCATGGACTTAACTTCTTTAGCGATACTGTCGCCGGGAACGGCAAACAGAGGATACATTAAGTCGTTGGTGGTGACAATATTTTCGCGCACCATCCGACGCAGGGGATCGGAAGTACGCAGGCGGCGGGGGCGATGGATGGGAAACATAATTTTGGTAATAGGTAATAGGTAATAGGTAATAGGTCATAACCAGAAGATTTTGGATACAAGCCAAGCCTCTTTGTTTCAAGGAAAGGACTGGTCACTGGTCACTGGTCACTGGTCACTGAAATGACCCATTACCGACTACCGACTATGCTTCGTTGGCGTAGACGCTGACTTTTTTGCGGCTGCGAGTTAAATGCTCGAAGGTGACAATACCATCAATGAGCGCAAAGAGGGTATCGTCTTTACCGCGGCCGACGTTGTTACCGGGATGGATTTTGGTTCCGCGTTGGCGCACGATAATATTTCCGGCGGTGACGACTTCGCCGCCGTAGCGTTTTACGCCCAAGCGTTTGGAATTAGAATCGCGTCCGTTGCGGGTGCTACCCGTTCCTTTCTTGTGTGCCATGATTTGAGAGTTCTCCTAATCTCGATGGTTCGTTTGACTGCAATGGCGATCGCCTCTCCAGTATAGACGATCGCGATCGAATGTTATTCTTCTTCAGGGGTTGCCCCTGCATCCACCACTTCGGCGGTGACGGGAGTGGCTTCGGCTTCGGGGGCTTCTAACACTGTGCCGTTGAGGGCGATCGACTCAATGGTAACGCGGGTCAATTCTTGGCGGTGTCCCCGTTTTTTGCGGGTTTTCTTTTTGGGTTTCATCTTGTAGACGATGATTTTGCGACCCCGCCGATGTTCGCTGATGGTTCCTTCCACTTTTGCCCCTTGTACGAAAGGCTGGCCGATGGAAATATCGTCGCCATTGCGAACGAATAGGACGTTTTCGAGGGTAAGCGTATCCCCGACTTCTGAGTGAATGCGGTTGACATCGTAAAATCGACCGGGTTCGACGCGCAGTTGCGTCCCACCGAGTTCGACGATCGCGTAAGTTTGACTCATGATTTTCTAAACAATGAAGGCCGTAAGGGTGTCTAGCTCGCTGTTAGGCTAGCCTCGATCGCTGTCCGCCGCGACCCGGCGCTGCCGTACCCCGTCCGAGCAAAATGCAATTGCGGACAATTTCTCACAGTAGCACGAGCGATCGCGCTTTGGCAAGGAGGGATTAGGTATTAGGGATTAGGTTTTAGGTATTAGGGGGAGTACAAGGATTTAACTGGACACTGAAACCGATCCCCCCTTCTCCTTGTCCCCTTGTCCCCTTGTCCCCTTGTCTCCCCCTCTCCCCTGCTTAAACCTAGGCCTGCGGTTCTTCTTCGGTTTCGCTTTCCGGTTCCGACTCGCTTTCGGGTTCGGAGGTGGCGGAGGGTTCTTCCGGTTCCGACTCGGGTTCTGGAGTGGGTTCGGGTTCCGGTTCCGGTTCCGGGGTGGGTTCCGGTTCCGGTTCGGAAGTCGCCTCGGGTTCTGGGGTGGGTTCGGGTTCCGGTTCGGGAGTCGCCTCCGGTTCTGGGGTGGGTTCGGGTTCCGGTTCCGGTTCTGGGGTGGGTTCGGGTTCGGGAGGCGCGTCGCGATCGATGGTTCCCAGTTTGATGGTTAGGTAGCGAATCACTTCCTCGCTTATTTTCATCGATCGCTCCATGGGGGCGATCGCGTCTCCGGGTGCGTTATAGTTCATTTGCACGTAGGTTCCATCCCGGTGGCGATCGATCTCGTAAGCCAGACGACGCTTACCCCGGTGCTGGATATCGATCTCAAAGCCTCCTAGGTCGGAAAGCATGGTGCGATACTTGTCGATCGTACTGTTGGTGAGTTCTTCCCCCAAGTCGGGGCGCACGATATACATCGTTTCGTAGACGTTAAATTTCATGTAGCGCTCTTGGAAAATCTTCCTTAAGGACAAAAACGGCCTCCCCCGTCGGTAGCGGAGGAAGCAAGGAATTTCTATTCTACACCTTCGGGAGGCTATCTAAATACCATTTTCCAAGATCGGGTATATGCAATTGTAGGGGCGATTCGCGAATCGCCCCTACGCGATGACCGACAGACCGTCGATCGTCCCCATCCCCAAGGGTGAGGGCTGGAGTCCCCAAGCCTGGGATAAAATAAAGAAGTACGGCGAGATCGAGGAGGTATCGAGAGCGTGAATTTTAACGGCTC
>CAKZKB010000697.1 GCA_937121005.1 uncultured cyanobacterium
GATGGCGGTGGCGGCGCGCACGCGCAGTTCGCCACTGGCGAAGTAGCCTTGCAGCTTGTCCATGGCCGAGCCGTCGAGGTACTTACCTTGAACGTCGGCAGAGTTGATAACAGAAGTAATTGCGTCTTGCATGATGGTGCTGTTTGGATCTTATGTCTGAAAAGGAAAAAACAGAAGGGCAGCGATCGAGCTTAACCCATCGCGCCGATGACGTAATCGAAGTAGGGAGCCGCTTCGCCAGCATCTTCGGGAGACATCAAAGCGGTGGCGGCCGATTTCATGCAGCGCACGCCTTCAGCAACGGCTTCGATGGGGGTTCCCAAGGATTTGTACATTTCGGCCACGCCGACGATCCCGATTTCTTCGATGGGGGTCACGTCGCCGGAAACGACACCGTAGCTGACCAAGCGCAGGTAGTAGTCCAAGTCGCGCAGGCAGGTGGCGGTCATTTCTTCGCCGTAGGCGTTACCACCGGGAGACACTACGTCGGGGCGTTTTTGGAACAGTTGGTCGCCAGCTTGCTTGACGATGCGCTCGCGAGAGTCGGTGAGGATTTGGGCCACGCGCAGGCGGCGTTCGCCAGAGGTGACGAAGGCTTTGATCCGATCCAATTCGCCGGGGCTCAGGTAGCGGGCCTCTGCGTCGGCGTTCACGATCGACTTCGTGACAATACTCATTTAAAGAACTTCCTCCAGAAAGGAAAACAAACTGGAATGGGGTTCCAGTTGTGCGATCGAGTCCATTTTGCCCCATGGCGTTTACCAGACTGAAGTTTTCTTCATATTTTGTAACATTTGCTCTCATGGAGGCGGCGGGGGCCAGGGGGGCTCCACCCGCGTCCGGCGGGGCAGCAACCGATCCTAGGAGGCAGACTCGAACGACTCCCGCACCTCGTCGGCGGAAGTGCCGAGAATGGCAGCAATATCGGCGAGCAGTTGCGGATCGGGGTTGGCGGTGTAGAGGCGATAGAAACTGGGTAAAGAATAAGTTTCGATCGTGTACTTGTCATAATAGTCTGCCCAAATTTCTAAGGCTCGTAGATGGTTGGCTCGTGCTTCGTCATATATTTTTAGTTCCTCGGCAACTACTCCTAGCTGGTAGTATGTTCCTGCTTGTGAGTAACAATCCTCGTATTGGATATCAATATAGCATTTCTCAGAAAGATATAGTACAATAGAAAGGTCGGAAGTAGCCGC
>CAKZKB010000698.1 GCA_937121005.1 uncultured cyanobacterium
ACTTTAGTACCTGAAAACCAAGTCGCCAAAGGACGACCTTGTACGATCGGTCACTCATTTCGATCGCGATCGGCTACAATGGTTGGCAGGTTGCTTGTAGGACTTACGAATGCGCTGGCGATCGCGGTTTTGGACTTGGATATGCGCCTGCTTGTGCGGTGGTTTGCTAGCCGTTGGCACGGCGGTGGTTCCGGCTGTCTCCCAAATTGACAGTGCCACCATTCTCGCCACCATTGGCGATGCGGTTTTCGTCGAGGACGATCGCGCTACGACTCGCGATACGGCCGAGTTTGGGGAAGAAATTCGCACGGAAAATGCCCTGGCCGAAGTCGAGTTTAACAATGCCGCCATCGGTCGCATGGGAGAATATGCAAGGGCGATCGTCGGTCAATGCGTGGAAGTCGAAAACGGTCAACTGCTGGTTAGCGGTCCGGTTAACGGTTGTTTGTCCGGGTTTGAAGCGCAAGTACAAGGGACGATCTATTTAATTGATACGACGGGCGATCGCGGCGAATTGAAAGTGCTAGAAGGCGAAGTTTTATTAGTTCCCGTTCCCGGCGAAGACGACATCGAGATTGAAAATATACCCGACCCGGTGTTGTTCCGAAGCGGTGAAAAAATCTTCTTTCCCGGACGCTTGCAGATCGATCGACCGCGATTTCTATCGGGTCGCGAATTCTCCGATATTCTCACCGGGAACTTGTTTCGAGAGTTCGATCGTCCCCTTCCCGGACAGGACAGTTTACCCCAGGTTTGTCGGCGGTTGTTTCCGCGCTATCCGTGCCCGGAACGCGATCGCGACGGAGGTTTCGTGCGTCCCAAACAACCCGGGCCGAATTTGCCTCCGCGACGGCCGCGATCGCGGTAAAATCTGTTAGATTGGTCAGAGCAAATAGCGGGTTAAGAATCGTGGAAGCGGACAAAAATTCAAACCTTCCATCTCGAAAACAGGAACTTAACTGATATAATGGCACGATCGCCTTTCTCAAGTCTACCCCCAACTCGGGGTAATTGTCTGCTATGGCCGAGCCACTGATCGAACTGAAGGGAATCTCCAAAGCCTTCGGCAATAAAGTCGTCCTCGATCGCGTCGATTTAAAATTGTATTCCGGTGAGGCCCTAGCCGTCATCGGCCCCTCGGGGACGGGAAAATCGACTGTCCTCCGCATTATGGCGGGACTGTTACCCCCGGACGAAGGGGAAGTGTACGTCAAAGGACACCGCCGCACGGGACTGATCGAAGATAATGAAGATCCCATCGGCATCAGCATGGTATTCCAGCAAGCCGCCTTATTCGATTCCCTCAGCGTAGACGAGAACGTCGGCTTTTCCCTCTACCAACACTCGCATTTATCGCGCGATCGCGTTCGGGAACTGGTGGAAGACAGCTTAGCGAAAGTGGGACTCCCCGACGCAGCCGATCTGTACCCATCCGAACTCTCCGGGGGAATGCGAAAGCGAGTCAGTTTCGCGCGTGCCATCATCGCCAACCCAGAAAATCCCGCCTTGAACCCGGAAGTCATTCTCTACGACGAACCGACGGCGGGGTTAGATCCCATTGCTTCGACGGTGATCGAAGATTTGATCCGCGACATTTACCAACAAGACCACGCTTGCAGTGCCTACGCGATCGTCACCCACCAAGATAGTACCATTCGGCGCACGGGCGATCGTCTGATTTTTCTCTACAAAGGCAAGGTACAGTGGCAGGGTTACGTCAGCGAACTCGATACCACCGATAACGAAATGGTACGCCAGTTCCGCAACAGCAGTATCGAGGGGCCGATCCGGGTCGGAGGTTGAGGCGTTGGGGGGAAGGGGATAGGGGGGGACAAGGAGACAAGGAGACAAGGAGACAAGGAGACAAGGGGATGGGGATTAGGGGTTTGGGGGTTTGGGGGGAAATTAATATTCATCCTTCATCCTT
>CAKZKB010000699.1 GCA_937121005.1 uncultured cyanobacterium
CCCAAATCCCCCAATCCCCTAATCCCCCAAATCCCCATCCCCCTTTAGGACACCGCTTCTACTTCGTCGGGGAAAAACCAAGTCGAGAAGTTGTTGTTAAAGCGGATGACGATACCGACGGTGCTACCATCGAGGACTTTGAAATCTGCGATCGTGCCGACGGGGTTTTGGCGAATGGTGTCTACCATGTTTTTAGGGACGCGATCGCGCACGCGGCGCACCTTGACCTTTTGACCGATTTCCATAGATGAGGCTTACTGTCTAAATTTAAGAGATCCGTTCTACAGTGTATCAAAGTTCCCCAACCCCCGCGATGTCAGTTTCTCTCGCCGCCAAAATCGAAGCTATTCTGTACGTGAAAGGACAACCCGTGACCCTCGATCGCCTGGCCGAACAGGCCGGGTGCGATCGCGATGCGGCCCTAGAAGCCACCCTACAACTCATGGACGACTACGCCCACCGCGACGGGGCCTTAGAAATCGTCGAAACCCCCGCCGGATATAGTTTGCAGTTGCGCGAAAGTCTAAACAGTCAGTTGCAAAACCTGCTTCCGGCCGAGTTGGGGGTGGGGGCCTTGCGGACTCTGGCCGCGATCGCCCTCAAAGGCCCCATCTTACAAACCGAACTCGTCGATCTGCGCGGTTCGGGTGCTTACGAGCACGTTAAGGAACTGATGGAACTCGATTTCGTCCGCCGCCGCCGCCACCCAGAAAGTCGTTCTTTTCTCGTTCAGGTGACAGACCAGTTCCACCGCTACTTCCAAATTGACAGCCTGCCCGACCCGGTGGCGGCCGAGGAAAACGGGCAATTGGTAGATTGAGCGAGATTCGACTACAGTAGTAAGTGAGGTATCCACTCGCACCCTATGGTTTTTGACCCCGAGTTTTTCGATAACAACAACACCGACGAACGGCCGAGCAATCCATTGCTCCGCTACCTACAGCACCAGTCGCCGGAAGATCTCGAGCGCATCGCCCGCTCTGCCAGCCCGGAGATTAAGGAGATTATCTCCCACAACGTGCGCGGTATGGTCGGCGTGTTGCCTCCCGAGGGGTTTGACATTCAAATTTCCACCGATCGCGATAACCTCGTGGGGTTACTGACTTCGGCCATGATGACGGGCTATTTCCTGCGCCAAATGGAACAGCGCATGGAATTAGAAAAAAATCTAAAATCGCATTAAGTCGCCTGCGCCCAAACTCATGTACGAGATCGCTGGAGAGACGAGCCGTAATTTTCCAGTGCTTGCTGCTAGTTAACCATTGAGGCAACATCAATGGTTAACTCAATTGTCGAACCTCTAGACAATTTTAGGCAATCCAACAAATGCTTGTCCAACTCCAACATAAGGTTTTTGGATTAACACACCGGGTTCGTTGGAGTGAGTTGGCATCGGAAAAGAGACTGGTGGGTATCCGCATCGAACGCCAATAAGGAAAAATCGTTTTCGTAGTTGCGGTGTGCCAAAGTCTGCCGCACACAATACCCCCTGCGTGACTTCATATCCACTATCTTCAAACTCCCGAACAATGCTGTCGAGCAATCGACCTTTGTTAATTCCGCGCAAATTGGCTACATTTTCCATCACAAAGTAAACAGGCTGCAATTCCCGAACGCACCGAATAAATTCATAGATCAGGCTGCCTCGAAGATCGGCAGTCCCTTTTTGTTTACCCGCTTGCGAAAAGGACTGACAGGGTGGCCCGCCAAAAATCAACGGTAAAACCCCCTTTTCTAAGGGAATGGCATCTAGAAGTTGAGACGAGCTTAAATGGCTAATATCGGCTTGCATCACCTCTAAATCGCCCTTAAAATTATATCGAAGCGTTTCACAGCAATCCATATCACTATCGACAGCAAGAGATGTTTTCCAGTGCAATTCGTCGATCCTGGATAGGTTGGCTCCTAAATCGAGACCTCCTGCACCACTAAACAAACTTAAAGCTGGAAGTTGACCGGACGTATAAAT
>CAKZKB010000700.1 GCA_937121005.1 uncultured cyanobacterium
GGTGAAGGGAGAAACTCGGATTTTGTCCGGCTATAAGCGAGAAACCGGGTTTCTATACCCGTTTAGCCTAGCGTACCTGAATCCTTACGATAGCGATTAGGGGTTGAGATTTTTCAAGATTGATGCGACAGATTACGATGTAGGGGCCATTCGCGAATCGCCCGTGCGAGGCGCTAAAACCTAGAACCTCATCGTTTCCTCCAAATGTAGACGCATTTTCTTAAGGGTTTTCTTCCATGCTGCCCCATCTGTTGGCTGCTGTTGCCTTTCGAGGCAGGGAGGACGAGAATCGAGACGATCGCGAATCCGAGATGGCGAGCCAGATCGGATAAAATCGTATCGACGGAAATATCTACCCCGGCATAGCGAACGTTATCGTTAACGACAAACATCAGTCCACCGGGTTGGAGAACTCGCGCACTTTCAAAGATAACCGCCGCCATCTCGTAAAAGTAACCTTTCACCATGCGTGGAATGCCGCTATTGTTAAGGCGCTTTGCTTGTTTTTGGGCTTCGAGATCCTCTAGAATGGCTTGCAAGAGAACTTGAGAATCGGCGGCGGCGATCGCGCTTTTCCAATTTTGCAACAGGGTTTTCTCTTTATTTTCAACCGTACAACTGAGCATGGCTTGTCGCAATTGTCGCATTTCGGTTTCGGTGACACCTAGCAAGGCCAGTTCTAAGGCATAGGTGCGAGTATAGTCGTAGCGGTTGCAGTAGGGAGGAGAGGTAATAATGGCATCGTAGCTTTTGTCAGCTAAGGTCGGTAAAATGTCCAAGCAAGATCCGGGAAATAAGGTTATTTTTCCGTTGGGAACTGAAGAGATACGACTGGCGTTAAATAGCTCGAGTTCGATATCCTCTAAAATCTGCGCGAGTTTGGAGACGATCGCGCCATCAAGGTCAAGTATTTTGCCTTTATTAAACTTTCCCGTTCTGCGTTGTCTTTGGGCACGATAATCCCAACGCAAATATTGCCCGTCTTTGCGGGTAAAACTAACTGATTCTAAGATACACAGTAGCACAAATCGCAATAGCTTGGCAACGCGATCGCGTTCTGAAGTCATCGCAAACAAATACCGTTCGATCGCCGCTTCTGTTTCGGGAGAATACGCGCCGTCAGTGGTTTTGAGATAGTGTAACGGTTGTCGCAACGAGATAGACTGCCAGGGTTTTACCGTTTGCCAAAACTGGAGGCGATCGATCTCTTCTGACGTTAACCCACTTTCGACCCGCGATCGCACTTCAATAATTTCTCTAGCGATAGGCAACAGTTCGATTCCGTCAGCATCGATTCCCAATTCGCAAGCCGTGAGTAACGTCGTCCCCGAACCCGCAAACGGATCGAGAATGCGTTTTGGCAGCGCATCGAAATATTCAGAAATCAAAAAGCGCACCAGTACCGAAGAAAAGCCTTCTTTGTACTTAAACCATCGATATTTAGGCTGCTGTTTGTTGCCTTGGAAGCTAACGGTTTTGCGATCGAGAGTCGGACAAAGGACGAGGCGATCGGCAAATTGCCGTTCTAAGTCCGCATCTAACTCACGAATGCGGCGATCGTCTCTTGGGAATCGTTGCCGTTCCATTGTCGAGATTGGTGTGCCTGTTGTTATACTGTACGAGACGGTGGCGATTCGCGAAACATTTGTTAGAATACAATCTTGGTAGTTAACGCTCGTGGGGAGTTCGACCTATGATTCGCGCAAACATTGCGTGGCGATATGCTTTATCCGCTTTGGTAGCGGCTGGATGTTTGACAGCAACGTTACCGGAAGCAGCCTTGGCTCGCGTGTGCCGAGGGATTACAATTTTTGGGGGTGCTGACGACGGTGAAGACGAACTCGGCTTCTGTCTCGATTCGGGACGACAAGGAGGCCGCGATCGCTACAAACTCCGCATCCCCGCCGAGAAACTGGAGTATTCGGTGCAGCAATTTGTCATCACCTATCCCGATCACTACGACGGGAGTTTTGATGTCGAACTCGATCCCGAAGACGATCCGGACGACCAAAAAGTAGAAGTGCGCGTCGGCCGCGGCGACAGCCAGCGATCGGTACTCCTGCGCGATGTGGTTTGGGATGAGGAAAACCACCGCATCGAAATTTATCCGGCCGAACCCGTTCCGGCGAACCAAAAAGTCGAACTGGTCTTCCACCGCGTCCGCAATCCCCGTTTTGGTGGGATGTTCTTCTTCAATAGCAAAGTGTACTTTACGGGCGACGTGCCGTTGCTACGAAATTTGGGAGTCTGGATTTTGACGATCGGCGTTTGATTTCTTCTCCCACTAACGCACGTAGGATTCTCATCCCCGCCCTCGAGGGTCGGGGTTTTAGCACTTCCTGGAATCAAAATTACCAAAACATCCGATTGAGTTCGTTGCGGAACAACTTCGGTTCGTCCGGTTCGCGATAGCTGTCGGGTAACAGTTCGGCGAGGGCAGTTTGCAGTCCCGAAATGGCCGCTTGTACCTCATCGGGTTTGGGACGTTTCGAGGGGGGAAAGTGTAACGGTTCGCCAAAGCGGATCGTCAGTTGCTTGCGAAAATAGAGGTCTTTTGTCCCGACTAACGCCACCGGAACGATGGGAACTCCCGATCGCAAAGCATAAATGACCGCACCCCGTTTTAAGGGTAAGTGTAATTCCCCTTCCTTGTCACCGAGGCGGCCTTCCGGGAACAACATCAACCCGTCCCCCCGCGCGAACAGGGCGCGAACGGCGCGATCGACCCGGCGCATGGACTCGATCGACCCTCCGTCGGGCACGTCCCGTTCGATGGCTTCGGCGAGTTCTTCTAAATCTTTCCAGCCCAGTTTTGCCCCTTCAATGACCGCCATTTCCTCTTTCCACCAGCGTTCGAGGGGGATAACGCCTTTGGCGAAGCGCAAAAATGTCCGTTTCCACCACTGGTTGTAGAGGGTGCGGGCATCGGCCAGAATGTAGTAGTAGGGGAAAGCGGGGACTTCCGAGAGGATTAAAAACGGATCGATGTGGCTGAGGTGGTTGGCGGCCAGGACAACGGGTTCGGTGGGGATGTTTTCGGGATTTTCCACGCGCACGTCGAACAGCGATCGTACCATGAAGCGCAACACCCAACGGCGGAGAGTACCGTTGGCGCGGTCGTCGGTTTCCCCCCGTGCCAAGGCACTGGCGCGATCGAGGGCGGCTTGGGTCATGTCCCGCACAGCGCGATCGCGTCCCGCCAGCCACCCGTCTCGGGCGCGAGAGATGGTGGCGCGAGTCAGAGGGGGCAAGCGGTTGGGCGAGTTAGGAGAAAAGCTAGTCATATCAACGAACAACGAACAATGAACAATGAACAATACCTCGGCCACTCAGCCGGAGGCTTGGGGCTTGTATCCAGGGTATGCTCGGTTATATCAGATGGGCATTTTAGTTGGATCCAGAAGAAATATAAGGATAGGCAGTTCTGGTTGTAATATATCTTAACTTGTCACAATGCGATCGCATGATGGGGGATTAGGGAGAGGGGGGACAAGGATATAATCAGTGACCAGTTACGTTTCCTAATATCCAAGTTAGAGTCAAGTTCAATGTTAACAGGAGCTAAAAATGTATCTCGACGTTTTTAAATCTCGCGTAGTTGATTTGAATTTTGGCAAAAGGCGTAAACCAGCAAGTCAACAGGAAATTGATAGTCTAGAGTTAAAACTAGAGTTTTCTTTACCTGAAGCGTACAAAGAATTTCTTTTATGGGGAGGCAAGGATCCTGGAGAAATTTGGTCAGGTTCTGTTTGCGCTATAGCAGAAGTTGCAGATATTCAAGATTCTGCCATTGAGTTACTAGATGAGAATAATTTTCCGCTTTCTCTGCCAAATAATGCTTTTGTTTTCTTGATGCACCAAGGCTATCAAATTATGTTTTTTGAGATTTCAAATGAAGAAAACCCCCCTGTGTACTTTTACAGCGAAGGTCAGGAAGACAAACATTTTCAAAAACTATACGACAGTTTTAGCGAATGTTTGATTCAAGAGTTGAATTTTCAGTTAGAGGTTCGTGAAAGTTTAGGTGAAGATCTTGAAAAATGGTTGGAGGCTCATCAGTCTGAGGAGTGATAAAAGACTTTCATGAAGCGATCTTGCCCCTATACGTTGCCAAAAAAGTTGTAACAAACGAAACCCAGAGGGGGGAAAGAAATTTGGAGACTGTCACTGCAAAAAACGAGACGATATTTAGCAAAGCCCCAATTCGTCCCAATTACCAATTATCCAGAGCGCAGCGACCCCCGATCGACCGCAAATGTCAGTACCGTTTCGTCGATTCCTTTTAACTTCAAAGGTCGAAACTTGGTAATTTCTTCGTCATCTAAATAATCCGCTACCGCCGCCGAAACTAAAATTGCATTGGGGTCGGCGGCTTCTTGCAAGCGAGCGGCAATGTTAACGCTAGGCCCGATCGCGGTATAATCGGCCCGTTCGGCACTGCCAAACATTCCCACCACTGCGGTGCCTTGGTGAATTCCACAGCGAAACTGGACGCGATCGAGACCCCGTTCTTGCCATTTTTGGTTGAGACGATCGAGACGATCGTGCATTTGTCGAGCGGCGGCGACGGCCTGTTTTACCTGTTGGTGGGGTTTCATTTCTTCCGGTGCGCCAAAAATCGCCATTACCGCATCGCCAACGAATTTATCCACCGTGCCGCCATGGGCAAAAACGGCTTCGGTCATTTCGGCTAAATACTCGTTCAATACTTCTGCTACCCGGCGCGATCGCAGGGTGTTGGCCAACTGGGTAAAACCAACAATATCGCTAAATAAAATTGTAATCAATCGAGGTTCCGGTTCTAGGTCGAGTTCTAATTCTCCCGATGCGGCTTTCGTGACCATAGCTGGCGGCAAAAACCGTCGCAAGACTGATTGTGTAAGATAGTTATTCAGTTGAGAAATGCGACGTTCGGTCTCTTTCAGCGCGAGTAAATTGCGAACTTCGGCAATCAACTCGCGATCGCTAAAGGGTTTAGACAGATAAGCGTCGGCTCCATGTTCGATTCCTTCTAGGCGCGTTTCCTCGTTAGCCTTCGCCGTTAGCATAACGATAGGCGTTCCTTTCAGACTTTCCTCCTTGCGAATGGAAGCTACCATATCCAATCCCGATACCAACGGCATCATCAAATCCGTAACGATTAAATCGGGGCAGCGTTCTTTGGCCACTTGAAACCCTTCGGCTCCGTTACGAGCTAAAATGACTCGATAGCCTTGCTCCTGTAAAATTTTAGAGGCATACAAGCGCAAGTCAGCATTATCATCAACGACCAAAATTGTCAAGGTAATCTCAGAAGTGACTGAAGCTAAATCGCTATCGTCTGTAACGACAACCGCCGCTTGTTCGTCAATTTCCTCCACATCTGCCAACTCGATCGAGGCTCGACTCG